>JBLNDG010000246.1:0-16900 GCA_050261415.1 Caulobacteraceae bacterium
CCTTTGTCATTCTTTGCCCTTTCCCGACCAGCAATACACCATTTTTCCCGTAAATATCCTTTGTTGCGTAATAATATTCGGACATAGCTATTTCCCCTTTTACATTTAATGCATATATAAGTACCACCTTTTTAATTATTTAAAAATGCAAAATAAGGCAAATAAAAAGTAAGCAATTTTTAGATTGCCTACTTCATTATTTATGGAACCGGCAACCCAACCATCATGGCAATTACTTGCTTTAGACTTGAGGCTTTGCGTCTCCGCCTTTCGACGGATTTGCCTTTGTCTCCCAAAAGTAAATACTTTACTTTTACAATCTTCAGTTCCTGTTCGTCAACCAGCACAGCACCATTGTAATAATGCTGCGTCTAATAACAATTAACAGAATATAATACCATTAAAAAATTATTATGTCAATATATTATGCAAATTATATTTCTCATATAGCTGGCAACCTCAGGCCGTCGCCTATACCGTCGGCGCATTATTTTTATGCCTGGCATGATTATCAGCCGCTAAAACGCCTTTATCCCGGAATACGGCCTTCTTCCCCATCAGCACCTTAAAAGTCTGGATTATCAGCTTGATGTCCAGCAACAGGCTGTAATCCTTTATATACATCAAGTCGTACTTCAGCTTGTCCGCGGGCGAGGTGTCGTATTTTCCATGAACCTGAGCATAACCGGTTATCCCGGCTTTTACCAGGTAACGGTGCGAATAATCCGGTATTTCCTTGCTTAACTGCTCAACGAAGAATGGCCTTTCGGGCCTTGGCCCCACAAAGCTCATATCCCCTTTCAGCACGTTGAATAGCTGCGGCAGCTCATCGATCCTGAAATTTCTCAATATCCTGCCCACCTTCGTTACCCTAGGGTCATTACCGTTCGACAGCACCGGGCCCGTCAAGTCTTCCGAGCCGTCATACATGGTCCTGAACTTCAACATGTTAAACTGCTTGTTTCCGGATGTCAGACGGACCTGCTTGTAAATAACCGGACCTTTCGACGTGAATTTTACAAGGCAGGCGGCTAAAATCAACAAGGGGGATGTAATAACAAGACCCAGGAAAGAAACGGCAATATCAAACACCCTTTTAAAAAACCTCTGCTCCACCGTCAGCCCAAGCCTGTCTATCATAAATGCCGGCATATCCTCAAACTGGACAATCCTGGCGCTTGACAAGGAGATTTCGAACATGCTCGGGACAAAATACGCCACTTTTTTTTCGGCAAGGCACTCCGTAATAATTTTCATTTTATCTTCATCGGAGACATTGTCGCTGATGAAAACCTCATCCACATCCTTCAGCCGTTTAAAAGCCTTCCCCATCTCGTCGGACGGGATGACGCACTTGATATGCATCCTGGATTTTTTCAACGTATGCTCGACCTTATCGATGATTTCGCGCAGCTCGCTTCGTTCGCCGATTACCATCAGGTTCAAGTCGCTTGTGTACCTTTTCCTTATGTAAAGTACAATACCCTTCCAAACGAAGAGCAGCACAAATTGAAATACCGGCGCGATGATTAATATAAGCCTCGGGAATGAAAAACCGCGCAGGTAGTACGTTATCGTAACCGTAGTGATGCTCAGGATAAACACGGATTTCAGCAGTGTGGCCGCCGTTTCCTGCATCGTTTTCCTGTAAAACTTCAGTAGGCCGAACATGTCGAAATAAATCAGCGCCGCTATCGTAATATAAGGCGCGGAAGCGACGTAGGGCCCAAAGTTAAACTCAGGCAGCGTCCAGTTGTACCGTACGAGAAACGCCAGTACGTAAGCCGCGTTGATCAGCGCGAGGTCAACTATGATGATTGCCACTTTATAGAATTTTGAAGCCCTTTTCGAAATTCTTTTTAATGCTGTTTTTAAAGCCTTCCTTACAGATGACAATTTTTTTGACCCCTCTTCAATCCCGTCCGCTTTATTTCAATTTTACCCTTTATGCGCCCCGTTTACAACAGCAAAATAGAAGCAAGTCACTTGCATTGCAGGTAGGAAGATACCTTATTTATATACTCATGGTAATACTCAAGGATTTTATTTATCGATGCAAATACAATTTTATCATCAATCGCCTGATATTCATGAACCAGAATGTTTCTAAGCCCTGTTGACGGAGCTATTTTCAAAGCAAATTCCATTTCCAGGATATTGTTTTCGGCAAGTTCAACAAAAGAATTGAAATAATCTTTGGAAGGTCCGACTTTTAGGCTCTTTAAAATCATATTATTAATATCGGTGGCACATTCAACAATTAGCTGTATATCCCTTTCAATAGCCCTTTTCCTAATAATGTCACTCTTATATGCAGCATAATCAAGCTTATCGGTGAATTCTTTAAATTCCTTGTAATAATTGACCAGTGCGCCTATCTTTCGGCAAATCACAGCATTATCAGGCATTTCCAAGCACTTCCTTTATATCCGCTTTCAATTTTTCCATTTCCTGTTCAAATACAGGCTTCAGTTCATAAAACCTTTTGAAATAATACAGGCTGTACCTGTCAAACAGGCCATCATGCCTCTCATACAGGATTTTCCCGTTTCTTGCGATTTCATATCTGAGAAGCGGGTCGGCGGTTCTCAAGTCAACCAAATCTATTTCGCTTTTTCTATGGTACTTGATGAGTTCTTCCAGAAGCTGCAATTTTGTCTCCGCAGTTAACTGCTCCGGCGATAAAAACGCAATGTCGATGTCGCTCTCACTATTGTAATATTCCGTCTTAAAGCTTCCGAAATACACAAACAGGTCGACGTTATACAAATCGGCTATCTCCTCAATTGTTTTTCCATAATTATAAACCGCCATGAAAACAGCTCCCCGGCAACCTTGCAAACAAGCGCCTTTATATCATTAATTAAATTTTACCGTTTATGCGCCCCGATTACAACAGCATATTATCTTTTATACGAATTAATGTTCCATTATATACTTTATCTATTTATAATTATCCGGCTGCTATTTTTGTTGTTAAGAAACTCTACCTGATAAGTATCATTGGGACTCATCGCAATAAAAAGAAATTCTGAAGTACTTGTCTTGTCCAGATAATAAATTATTCCCTTTTGCTCAGGCCAATTAATCTCATGGTATCCATCCCCGGCTTCATGCAGGCTTAATCTTATGTAATGCAAGCGATGCCTGTATTAACATTGATTATTACATCTACATAGGACGACCTATTTTCGTCCCCCTTCGATTACTTGAATCTTTATATCATGCCGGTCTACTTTATCTGCCAAGGCATCGATTTTTTGTCCGATAGCTTCAAGCTTCCTGTCATGCTGCATATATCCGTCAAACAAGACCTGCAGCTTATTGCCGTGATCTTGTTCCATACGCAATACATCCTTATGGAGTTTGCTTAGCTTTTCATTTGCACTATTTTTAAATTCCGTGAATTCACAATACATTTTTGTTAACAGTTCAAAAGTTTTATCCTCCACGCATACCGCCTCCTGCCATTGTAGATTTATTATAACATACTATCGTTACAATTGCCTTATTATTTACTTAACACGGAAACATGGTATAATAGATTTATTGTTATTTATATTGCCCAGTAACAAAATAACGGGGATTTTATGCCGGATTTATCAATCGCTATAGTCACCTATAACAGTGAAAAATGCATAGAGAAATGCATTGGCAGCATCATCGGGCATATCGGCGGCGGCCTATCCTACTGGCTGTACGTGATAGACAACAATTCGCGCGACCGCACCGTCGACCTGGTTAAAGGCTTCATGACCGGCAAAGCGGCAGATGAAACGGCTGATGAAGCAGTTGATGAAGCATCGGATAAAGCAGTTGACAAAGCTGCTGGCGAGGCAACGGACAAAATAACCTTAATCCAAAACTCCAAAAACATCGGCTTCGGCGCCGCACACAACCAAGTGCTGGGCATGCTGGACTCCCGCTACCACCTGGTTGTCAACCCCGACATAACCATAGTCAACGACTGCATTGCCGAAATGGCGGCTTACATGGACAAGCACCCGGACATCGGCCTGCTTTCGCCGCTGATAAAATACCCGGACGGAAGAATCCAATACTTATGCAAAAGGAATCCCACGTTTTGGGACCTGTTCATCCGGCTGGCATTCCCGCGTTCTTTTACCAAGCGGCGCCACTACTTTGAAATGCGGGAAACCGGCTACGACAAGGAGTTTGAAATCGAGTACGCCACCGGCTGCTTCATGCTTTTCAGGACGGAAACCTTTAAGAGAATAAACGGCTTCGACGAGAATTTCTTCTTGTACCTCGAAGACGCCGATATTACAAGGAGAGTCAACCAAATTTCAAAGACAGTCTTCTACCCTTATAATTACGTCGTGCACGAGTGGCAGCGAGGCTCCCACAAAAGCCTGAAACTGGCGCTCGTGAATATCAAGTCGGCGGCGTATTATTTCAGGAAATGGGGATTTAGGCTGTATTAATTTACAATTACAATTAGTAAATTATCTTGGGCTTAAACTATTTATGGAACTGTTCAACTTTATGAAAATTAGAGTTACTTCTTTTTCATAATTTTCCTTATAAACCGCTTAAATTTTTGCCAATATATCCCTATCGCTATTCCACTGGCAATAAACACACCTGCAATAATTTGGATAACATATGTGGAAGTTGCCGGATCAATATAAGCTAAAGAAGTAGTAGTAAATAGCATCATAAAGCAAACGGAAAAATACAAAACCTTTAATAACTTCATCATTGCAGCCCCCAATCAGTCTATAAAGCCGATAAAAAAATCTATAACGGTATTCATTATACAATGAAAAAAAATCGTGTACAAGTTCTCAACAATGCCCTGTCTTAAACAATAATGCTTTAATTGACCTCCAAGCATTCATAATACCTGCCGTAAAATCTCTTTTACCTCTTCAGGGCTGAATATGATCGGGTTATTGTCCATTCTTCCCTGGGTAAAAGTCTTCTCAACAATAAAATCAAGGTCAGAGCCACTAATGCTGAAAGCAGACAGTCTTAATTCCTGCACGGGTTGCGTCACATCCTTCAGCCACCGGCTGAATCCGTCTTTACCGCCAAAAACCGAATATATTTGACTGATTTCCGGCACGGCTGCTTCATTTCGCTCTGCTACCTGCGCAAGGGTCATAGCGGCAGCAAATCCATGTTCCATCCCAAAGCACATTGTAAGGGGATAAGATATCGAATGGCAGGCGGTTGTTCTGGTTATTGAAAAAGACAGCCCTGCAATTAAAGCCGCAACACACATCATCCGTCTCATATCAATGTCATTGCGATTCTTTAACACCAACGGCAAATATTCTTTTATATAATTGATTGCTGTAATTGCCAAAGCCTGCGCCAGAGGAGTCCTGCTTTTAGACCAGAATGCTTCCATTGCGTGTGAAAGCGCGTCCAATCCCGTCGATAGCGTAAGCCTGCCATTCATTGATGCCGTAAATTCCGGGACAAGCACGGCAGCCTTAGGAAACAGCCCCATGCAATCTATAGACAACTTCTCTACGTTATCCATATCCCAAATAGTCGCCCATTTTGTCACTTCCGAACCGGTTCCCGAAGTGGTAGGTACGGCAATAACATCGATGAAACGATGCTCATTGAGATATTCCTTTTTCTTTATTGCATCGCGCACCGATTCTTTCGACAGCGAGCCCACCGGAATAAGGCTATGGAGCGCGCTGATTGCTTTTGCCAAATCAATGCAGCTTCCGCCGCCTATAGCGATAATCCGGTCTGCCCGGATTTCCCGCAATAAAAATAAACTTTCATAGACATCGGAAATAGTTGGATTAACCGGTACCCTACCATGATGTACAATATCGCCAGCCTTTTTTACATTAGAAAGCCATTGATCCAATCCCAGCCCGGCAATTCTCCCGTTGCTTGCCAGAATCAATGTCTTACCTCCGTATGAAATCAATCTTCCCAGGTATTCAATGGCTTCCCCACGAGTTACAATCGAAATTTCTACAGGCGAGAACGGCTGATATTGTTTCATCCTTCTTCACATCACTTTCTGCTTTTATTCGCCGGGTATCAGGTTAATAATACTTTTAATCGGCATGCAATAATTATCTGCCTCGAGTGATCGGGAATGCTTCAGGATCATTTCCGCAACTTTCTGCATAGCAGGGAATGCGCTTCTCAAGAGGTGATTGGCATAAATTACAATATTCACACCGGCAGCCGCCAATTCTTCCTCGGTAATGCTGTTATATGTAGTCGGCACCGCAACGATCGGGGTAGTATTATCCGTATCACGGAATCTTCTGCAGAACTCCAGTATTTCATCCGGCTCTTTCCTGCAGGAATGTATCATTATCCCATCCACTCCAGCTTCCACATAAGCCCTGCACCGATTTAGCGCATCTTCCATCCCCTTATTAAGGATAAGGCTTTCACAGCGCGCAATTATCATGAAATCCTTTGTTTTCAATGCATTCTTGCCGGCTATGATTTTTTCGCAGAAGCTTTTGATCGTCTCCTGTGTCTGATGTACTTCTGTCCCATAAAGAGAGTTCTTTTTCAAGCCGGTTTTGTCCTCTATAATAACCGCGGAAATGCCTATCCTTTCCAATGTCTTAATATTAAAAACAAAATGTTCCGTAAGCCCGCCGGTATCTCCGTCCAGGATAATCGGCTTTGTAGTTACCTCCATGATTTCTTCCAGCGTCCTTATGCGTGAAGTCATGTCCACCAATTCAATATCCGGTTTCCCCTTAACAGTAGAGTCACACAAACTTGAAACCCAAATGGCATCAAACTGCTTCATTCCTTTTTCAGTCTCAACTTTAGTCCGTTCCACTATCAAGCCGGTAAGACCGTTATGCGCTTCCATGACCGACAAGCAAGGCTTGTACTGTAAGAGCTTTTTAAGCCTTGAACGCCGGTTTTCAGGCATGTAAAGCAACTGGTCAAGGCTGCTCAGCGTCTCCTCGGTCGGGGTGTAGGTATAGGGGAATTCTACCAGTTCTCCGCCCCATTTTTCAAGGGTTTTTATCACCCTTTCGCGAATGCCTGCTTGATATCCGGTTCTCCAATCGTCCCCATGGACGACGATATCCGGCTTTAATTGATTAAGAATATTATCATATTCCAGAGTGTCTTGGACAACCACCCTTGAAACACCTTTAATGCTCTGGTACATTTGAATGCGCTCATCAAGCGGAATCAACGGGCAACGCTTAAACGAGGCAATAACCTCGTCCGTCAGCACCCCCACCGTCAATTCGCCAAGCTCGGAAGCCCTCCTGATAATATTCATGTGGCCGTAATGTAAAATATCCGTACTGAAACACATATATACTTTCTTCATTGCATTGCCCCCACTCATATTGACTTCGATCTAAATAACCTAACAAACCTTTCAGATACAGCCTCCAGGTCGTCCAAATTATCAATCTCATTGCACAGCCTGCGCTCCAGTTCCAAGGGATACAAGGCTAACTTGCCGCTAACGTTGTTAAGCGCGTTCTCAGCGTAAACTTTTGTATCGCCCCTCCGGCAAAAAGCCTCAATTTCACCCATCCATAAGGCAAAATCCGGCTTATTCATCTTATACGCCGGCTGGCAGGCTACACAATCGCTCCCGAAGAAATTTACTCCGATTGCTTTTATCTTTCCATTTTCAATCCTGGCCTTAAAGTCTTTTTCCGGTAAGGGCAGCAATCTATCGACCGTAACAACGCTGCAATCCGCGGACAACATATCCTTAACCACGGAAGGCTCAAATACCAGGTCCCCGTGAAAAAGCAAAATATCATCCTCCAAATAATCCTTGGCCAGGTACATGGAATAAATGTAATTGGTCTCTTTGTATAGCGGGTTGTTCACAAAAGTTATATCCAACCCTTCCCCATACAAAGCTGCATGTTTTTCCAGAAGGTCTTCAAAGGGACCGGTGGTAACTACAATCTCCCTGATGCCGCTTCGACGCATCAACTCTAATTGCCACCCAATTATTGTGTAGCCGTTCCCGATCGGGCACATGCATTTTGCTTTATTCTCCGTTAGGCTGCCCATCCTGCTCCCAACTCCGGAATTTAAAAGAAGCGCTTTCATTTAAGTTGTTTCCCTTCTTTCAAAAAGTTCATAAGCGCAACCTTGTTTTCTTTCGGCGAAACAGTAGGCCTGCCCAGGTTCTCCCTCGAACCGAGAGCCACCATCACTTCAATAAAGCATGTCCCATCTGTTTTCATTGCAACCTTTAATGATTCCTCAAGTTCCGCCTGGTTCGAGCATTTCAGGCACAAGTCATATCCAGCCGCTTTTGCCAGGGAACAAAAGTCTGTTTTCCCGAATGCCACAGGCATGCCGCCCACGCTTTCATGCGCGCCGTTATTAAAAACTATATGTATTAAATTCCTGCACCCGGCTTTAGCCATGACAAGCATGCTCCCCATATGCATAACCACGGCTCCGTCCCCGTCGATGCACCATACTCTTTTCTCCGGGGCTTCCAGCGCAATCCCGAGGGCAATCATTGAAGAATGCCCCATTGACCCTACCGTCAGAAAATCTTTTTCATGACCGCATTTCATTGCTTCCCTGATTTCAAACAATTCGCGCGACGTCTTGCCCGTTGTTGAAACAAAAGCGTCTCCGTCGCCGGCATTATCTATAATTACCCTGATTGCGTCCTCGCGCTTCATCAGGTTACTATTGCCATACCCGGGCGAAACTGCTGATACAAGAGCGCCCTTTCGTACTACAAAGGCTACGCTTTTACCTTCCGCAATAACAGCGGCGCTTTGCCGCACAAATCCCAGAAATTCATCTTCCTCCGTATCCCTGGAAAGAATGAAGCATTTTATTTTTACCAGTTCAAGGAGTTCCACCGTGATTTCACCTTGAAAAGCATGCTGCGGCTCGTCCTTGACGCCAGGCTCTCCCCGCCATCCCACAACAAAAACGCACGGGATTCCGTACACCTTCTCGTCCAGCAAGGATGTAACGGGATTGATAATATTGCCGATCCCGCTGTTCTGCAAGTATACCATTGCGGGTTTTCCGGCTGCAATATAGTGTCCGGCAGCCAATCCCACAGCAGCCCCCTCATTGGCCGCAACTATATGCCTTTTGCCCACACCGTGCTTTTCATAAATAGTATCGCAAAGCGCCTTCAATTGCGAATCCGGCACTCCTGTATAAAAATCCACTCCCAGGTGCTCATGCAAGACATCCAAAAATTTTTCAGCTTTCATATTTTTTCTTGGCTCCAATCTCTTGCAATCTATCAATAATGTACCTGCCGCCGACCTCTCCGCTGCGGCCGAAATTGGCAATGTATTTATCAACTATGGATGTTATTGTCTCCCGGTATTTTTCAGCCGAATCCAGCAGCTTATTAATTTCTTCCGCTATATTTTCCAGCCGTTCCGGCTCTATTTGAATGCCGATTTTATCCCTCAGTGTTATTTCAAGCGGCTTAACTTCTATTTTATCATATTCGGGATTGTTTATCTTTGGCGGTGTATTAATAAACACGGAAGGCTTCTTCGTTACAAATGAAAACTCGTAAGCCGTGCCGGACCAGTCGGTAATCACAACATCGGAATTAAATATTGAATCATTGCTTGAAAAATCAAGTTCAAAAGTCAAATCCCCGCCATTATAGTCCTTGTACCTTTGAACAATAGCGTCCATCCTGCTTCCAAACCGCTTCACATACTCCGGATGCGGACGAACAACAACCTGGAATCCCTTGCCCAACAAGGCAGAAAGCAGCTTGTCCACGCAGCTGTCCAATATATTTCCGGGCTGCCAGGAAGGAGCTATCAATAATTTCTTACGTAAATTTTCAACCTTTTGCATTCTGCAGTAACTATTATACAGTTTTTCAAGCTGGCCATAGCCGCAGGCAATTAACCTTTTTTCAGGCAAACCGTAAAGTTTTTCTGTTTCCCGTATTTCCTCAAACTGGAACTCCCCGACACAGAATATAGTATCGTAATAATCCAGCGCGCCCTTCCGCAGCACCATATGCGTGCTGAGAGGATAATGAAATACATAGACGTATTCAATATCCTTCCTTACCAATGACCGCTTTATATGAAATTGCTGCAAATCCGGCATTGTCATGACAACCATGTCCGCGTCCATTTTCATCATGAATGACATCAACGCCCTATCGCCGATATAATAAGGGATAATCCTGGGATTATTCCTTTGAAAGATGACATCATCAGGGTCACTGGTTACATAGTGTATAACAATTTCCGAATTATTAAGGATATAGTCGATAATGTTTTCAAAATATTTATAAAACCCGCTTTTTTCCGAATAAAAAACCAGTTGTTTTTCTCTTTCGTGATAGCTGAAAAACCTCTTATAGTCTTCCTTCTCCCTTGCTCGGTTTGCCTTTTTCCTTGCCTTCCGTTCAGCAAGCTCTTCCTTGCTTAAAACAGGTTTTGCCTGTAGTTTGCTATAATCTATATATTTATATGGATCATATATCTTATTAAGCAGCATTAATTGGAGGATCGCAAATATATTACTGAATATCCAGTATAACCCGACACCTGCAGGAACTATGAAAGCGAAATAGATGGAAAATGCCACCGTAAACACGGTCATTCCCCACTGGCCTACCTTGCTCTGTTCACGCTGAAGCACATTTGCCTTGTTTTGGAATATACAGAGGGCAAAAGCGCTTAGCCCGGCCAGAAGCGGGATTAAAAGAAGCACTGAAATATTAGTAACGGACGGAGTTTCGGAAAGATGTATTCCAAAGAAGTTCATGCCAAGTCCCCGGATTTTTGAATTGGTCTCTGCGCTTACTCCCGCTATTTCGGAAAATTGAGCTTTATACATAGGGCTGTTTACGGCTTCAATAATCCTTATCTGTGCGGCAGCGCCAAGCTCGGAAATACCCAAAACTTCTTCTGTTTTTGCCGCTAATGCCGTTATTGATGCTTTATCAATATGCAGCAAATGAGTAAGAGGATTGTATATAACGCTTATTAAGCCTAATACCAGGGGTATCTGGAGAAGCATCGGCAGACAACCCAAAGCTGGGCTGTATTTTTCACGCTCATAAACGTTTAACTGCTCTTCCGCAATTTTCTCCTTATCGCCTGCATATCTCTCCTTAATCTCATCCAGTTCAGGCTTAAGCTTTACCATTTTAATGGAATTCTTCTGCACTTTCAATGATATGGGGAAAAGTATTATCTTTGAAAGCAAAGTAAAAAGGATAATCGCGATTCCATAATCGTTCACCAGTATGTAACATATATACATAAGATAGCCTAAGGGTGTACCTAGAAGCGTATCAATTAAATTCAAATTTTGTATCCCCCTCAACAATAAACTTCTAAGTCTTACAAAATTATATATTCTTTAGTATTAATATAAGTTAAGGCATTGGAATAAATCAGTTTCCTACATTATCTTCTTCTATTTTAGTAAATGTAATCTCTTTTATTCCAATACCCAAAATCCTTTTATCTTTTCCCGTTCCAGCTTCATAAGGAGATATTGCCTTTTCCACAGGAAAACCCGATTACCTGTTCACCGTCGGCATTCAGCAGACCCTTCGGCAGCAAAATTTCTTTGTTTACGAACCCGGATGTCTCATCAAGCTTTTCTATAGGCTTTCCGTTCAATATAACAGTGCATCCCCCGGAATTTCTTATGAACATAACACTCTTCATCAAAATGTCTGCGTTTATATCTTAGTTATTATCATAAGTTCAGCTCTTTTACCCTTCCAACGCAAATCTTTTCTTGACTGTACCAATCCGTTCTTTCATTTATAAAAGCTTCACTGTTTCCGTTTAATGCAAAATCAATAGTCAAATTACCTGTTAATTTTATTACCCTGTTCTTTCTTTTGTAAAGTACCTTCTTCAATTTTTATACTTTGAATTCCAACACCAAACACACGAGGATCAGAATCTCCCCCAAATGCATCTTTACAAGAAAATGCAATATCCAGTTTATTACCTGATAAATACTCTTTCGGAATTCCAATGGTAAAAGTCTTTCCTGAAAACAATTCAACTTCTTCAATAAATTTTTCATTTGCATATATTTCGACCCGTTGACGATCTCCTCGAATGTATGGCATTTCACAAGTAAGCGCCAAATCTTTATCCGGTGTTTTATCTAATTCTAGTGAAAGCCTTGCAATATATCCCGCCATCCATGCCCATCCATCCCAATCCTGGTAGAATCCGCCTAGTGTAACTGAATTGTGTCCGTTTCCGGCAGATGAAAAAGACAATACCTCACCTAACTGATATTTGTAGTAACCGATATTATTTATAACTGTTTTTTTCTTCTTGTATACAGTACCAGTTGGATGTAATACATTGTTACCAAGGTAATATTCTGATACATATTCTATCATATCAGGAAAATATTCATGAGACCAAATATCTTCTAAAGATTGGTAGAAATAGAAATATCTTTTTCTTTCTTCAGTGCCAAGGTCAAATACGGAAATCCCTTCATAATCAGTTTTTAAGCCTAACAGATCAATATAAGTAGCCATAAGGTCATCATATGAAACTTGAACATTTGAAATCTTAAAAGAATGAGATTCACCCGAACGCTTTATCATAAGTGTCGGGTGCTGTTTCATATCATAATAACCATGATCGGCCATTATTATAATATTTGAGTTTTCATAAATCCCAAGTTCCTTCATCTGAGAAATATATTCAAAAATTATTTTGAATGAAGAATATGCTTCTTGTATAGCTGATGAGTTTTCAGTTTCATTTAAATTTTCATCCACCGTATAAGGGGGGTGGGCTCCATCAATATGATATACTCGAAAGGCATTTTTACCCTGTACTTTAGTCAAGCCTTGCGAGCGAAGCCTTTTATAAAAAGAGACATTATCGGTATAATACAGTGACGTTCCGGGGGTGGTAGAAGCCATATAATTGCTAAATTCTCCCGTATGTATCCAAAAGTATTGTTTTAAAAAATGCGGCGAATATTTAAAAGCTATCAACTTATAAAATAAAGAACCCAGGCCACTATAGGAGCTCACGCTTGTTTGATTAAGCATAATATTTTCGGTAAGACTGCAAATGGTCTTATTAAAATGATAATTAGAAGAGTATAAGCCAATATTATAGTTTTTTTCAATAAGCGCAGTATATAACGGCGTTTCCTTGTATGCTTTATCAAGATATTCGGTAAAAGTAATTTTGTTATCATATCTTATACCTGTAAGAATATGGGGCATGGCACCTCTTGTAAATGGATACGCTGCCAGAGTATTTTCAAAATAAGTAAAATCCTCAAGGTTCTCTGCCATCTCCGGATATTTTTCCAGCAAACTATTTGTATAGTCCGCATCAAGCTCATCAACAATAAAAATTATCGTATTTTCATTCTCAGATAACTCAAATAATTTATTTGTAGTAATAGTCGTTGATGTTGATTTGTTAAAATTGGCATTGACAAGCAAGACACTAATTGTAGCAATCTGGACTCCCATGATAAAAAAAGCAATAATTCGAACAATTTTCTGTTTCTTATAAGCAAGTATTATACCGGCTATAATAATTACAATCCATACTAATAAATTAAGAATACCATAATATTTATACTGACCCCAATTAATGGCGGTTCCATCCAGAATGCCATAATCTATTTGTATATAGTTCCCTTGTATATATATAGCAATACCTAAACCGAAAATGAACGCTAAATATCCTCTGAAAAATTTTAAACTTACTTTGTATATAAAAATACTAAAAATAAACAGAACTAATGAAAACACTAATAAAGTAGGAATTAATATAATTAATAGGTCTTTAATTGTAAACCAAAATTCATTAACATTAGACAGATATAATTCTAACGGTGCAAAAATAAATACTGTAAACAGTAATGGCAATATTACCCAATATTGTTTTTTCACATCAAGATAGTCTTTTTCCATATTTACATCTCCTTAAGTATAAACAAAAGCATTAGTTTTTAAAATCATCCTCCAGGCGAATAATATCATCATCAGAGATAAATTCGCCAAGTGATATTTCAATGATTTCCAGGTCGTTTTCGGTATCGTTGCCCAACCGATGCAACGAATCCGTGGGTATATCAATACTGTGCTTGGATTCCAGTAAAAATTCTTTATCCTCAATAGTTACTGTCGCGGTCCCTTTAACAACAATCCAGTGTTCAGACCTATATTGATGCTTGTGCAACGAAAGACGCCGTTTGGAGGATACTATAACGCGCCTGACCATATATGTCGGGCTGCTGTTTAATACTTCAAAAAAACCCCAGGGACGATACACTTTGTAATTATCATCAAAATATGGTTGATATTGCTCTTTATTCTTTTCTATAATCGTTTTTATTTCGGAAGACTTGCCATAAGCCGAAATATAAAGCGCGTCTTTCGTATTTACAACTATTGTATTTTCAATTCCGTTAACAACTACCAATTGATCATCCGCTTTATTTATAACGCTGACATTTTTTACGTCGTTTAAAATAATATTCATGTTGTTATTTCGGTTATTGCCTTGATCGGATGGCATAATCTCAGCCATTGCCTCCAGACTTCCCACATCGCTCCATTTGAAATCCGACGGTATAACCTTGATTTTCCTTGAGTGCTCCATAACAGCGTAATCAGCACTAATTGAAGGAATTTCCCGCATCAGCTCTTTTTCTAAAACGGCAACAGGCTTTTCAGGAATTTTATTGTATAATTCTCTGCATGCTTCATATAAATCAGGCTGGTATTTCTTTAATTCCGACAGAAAAACATCCGGGCGCAGCATAAATATACCGCTGTTCCACAGGTAATTTCCTTCATCCAGGTACCTTTTGGCAGTCTCGAAGTCGGGTTTTTCCTTGAAAGCCAAAACATTGGTCTCTTTATACTTTATGTACCCGTAACCGGTATGGGGCAGAAACGGCTTTATACCAAAAGTAACGATATATCCTTCGGCCGCTAATATTTCAGCTTGCTTCACCGCCTTGTAGTATTTCTCAATATCGCCAATGACCGCATCCGCCGACACAATCAGCAACACTTCCTCCGGATTGCTCCGCATACATGCAAGAGCAATTGCAGGCGCCGTGTTCCGGCTGATTGTTTCGAGCAGCATTTCATAATGAGCGATTCCAATAGTTTTCATCTGGTTTTCTACAATAAAACGAAATTTATCATTAGTTAAAATCATAAATGAATCAGCTATTTTGCGGTTTCTCAAAACAGTTTCTTTAAACATTGTATTTCCATTTCTTACTGCAAGAAACTGTTTTGGATATTTGCTTCTGGAAAGAGGCCATAGGCGTAGTCCAACACCCCCTGCAAGTATTACACATTTCACTATTATACAACCTCATTTCTTTTTTGATGGACCAAAACATTATAAATAATATCTCTAATTTATATCCATTTCAATAATCTCCTTTGCCTTTTTAGCCGTAAAATTGTTTTCAATAAATGTAATACAATTTTGCGATATTTGTTCGAGCTTTTCTAAATCATTATAACTGTAAATTATCTGGTTTGCAAAATCTTCTGCGGTATCGGCAACAATAAACGCGTTCTCTTCCATACTTAAACCTTCGGCTCCGATTGAAGTAGTAACCATTGGCAATCTATGGTAAATGCTTTCAACAACTTTTCCCTTGACGCCTGCTCCGTATCTGAGCGGTACAATGGACATCCTGCATGTATTGTAATACTCCTCCAGTTTTTCATTGCTTACAAATCCGGTAACTATAATACTGTCGTTTGCCAAGCTAAGCACTTCCTGCGGTGGATTCGAGCCGATAACATACCATTTTATCCCAGGGTAAATCTTTAATATTTCAGGATAAATTTCCTTTGCAAACCATAATACCGCGTCTGTGTTTGGAGCATGGCCAAACCCGCCTACAAACATAATATTTTCTCTTTTGCTAAATTGAATGGGCTCTTTGCTTTTCAATTCATCATAAAAATAGACCGGAATATTGCGAATTGGCTTGTTTGGAAATTCTTTCATCAATATGCCCTGCTCATAGGAGCCAACTACATGAATTACGTCCGCTTTGCCAAATAACTCAAATTCTTTCTTTTTCCATTCTTCGGATGATTCTAACAATTTAGCGTTCCCTGTTAATTCATATGCCCTTCTCTCCCGCAAGTAATGCAAATCATGCCCGAAATAAATAATTTTAGCATTTGAATTTTTTCGAATTAAATCAATATATTTAATTGAAATATGCGGACGGTTTAGATATACGTAATTAAAATAACGCCCATTTTCTTTGATCCATTTCTGCCAGTTCAAATAGTAATAATCCCCATGAAGCACCTCGATGCCCAACTGCTTTAACTCAGTCGTGTAAGGCTCATGAGGATAATAATTGTCACCTATGAAAGTTACACGCAATCCTAGATTTATAAAAAGGTTCAGATACATATAAGTGCATCTTCCGCCTGCATCCCTATCATAATGCGGTACATAATGGTCTATTACCAAAATTCTTTTTTTACCAGCGCTTCGATCGCGTGCAAGGAATACATTTTCTCCATTGGAAAAATGATTCCTGTTTAGCACGTCCATCCACTTTTCATAGAATTTTTTTTGATTTAATATTTGATATGATTTGAGCCCTTCATTTGTATCCGTGCCATGCGACACACCTTCAAAGTGAACAATAACCGATTTTGGCTGGTATACCACTTTATAGCCATGCTTGCGCACCCCAAACGCCAAGTCGCTATCCTCGTAATATGCCGGCGCATATCTTTCATCAAAACCGCCGATCTTTTTCCACAGTTCCGATCTTATCATAATACATGCGCCTGAAATATAATCAACCTCTTTAACATAGTTATAGTCAGGTTTCTCGGGATCATCCAGCCTCCCGTAATTCCAGCCGCTTGCGTCCTTCCATATAATACCGCCCGCTTCCTGCAGCCTGC
>JBLNDG010000247.1:0-9338 GCA_050261415.1 Caulobacteraceae bacterium
TTAAAGGACAGATTGAAGTCTGGCACATATGGGCTTCCTAAACAGATAAATACATAAGAATAGCCGGAGTGGATCAATTTTATTCCGGCATATATGGGTCATTTATATTCCGGCATTGACACCTTTTGCTAGGTGGCGAATTATAACTACAGCACATCTGAATTCATCAGCCAAACGATTAAGGTTTGATAAAACGGGACGTATTTGCTCTGCTTTATTCATATCAACTTTTGGACCTAAAAATCCTTGTATAGGATCAATCACCATCAGCTTAGGTCTTGTTTCAACCATAACCTGCCTAAGTATATCAAGGTCCTGAAGAGATATCATGTTTATAACGTCGGGGGTGTTAACGTCATATTTTCCTTCAAGGGCTATGATTTTTGATGTATCAGCCCCCATAGCATCCAGTCGAGGGCGTAGTGTATCACCCAGACCATCTTCGCAGGTAAGATATAAAACGTTAGCAGGTTCAAAATTGTTATTTTCATCTTCTGGGAAGGGAAGTCCTAATGATACATGCTTTGCAAGGGCCAAGGAAGTAAAAGTCTTTCCTTGCCCTGGGTTTCCCTCAATTATTATGATTTTGCCCAGTGGAATGTAAGGGTACCATAACCACTGGATATTCTCAGGTTCCACGTCAGATAGTAGTGTGAGTTTTGCTTTAGCTACTGGGACTGTATTTATGTTTTTGTCTCCTAAGGTATCCTTATAATTCATCTATATAAATTCCTCCTTGTATTATAATTAGTTTCCGATGGTAAATGCTAAGAAGGAGCAGATACTCTTTTGTCGTATCCAATAAATTAGAATACAAGGGCATCTGCCCCTCAAAATCGCCAACCCTCCGACTGCCAGGAAGGATAGGGAAGGCGTTTATTTTATTGGTGGATTAATGCGATAACAGGCACTCCATTGAGGCACTTACGCTATCTGGGTTTCTTTTAATATGAGTCAGCATAATGTGCCAACTATGGCTAAGAATTGTTAATATCCGTAACCTTTATAGCGATAATGTCTTCATTTACCTCCGCATCAGAGATGTGGTAGTAGCATTTAACTTTGTCAGCTAGTATCTTGTTCGCTGGTTTTTGAAATTGCTTTCTTTATACTGTTCATCCCCTCTGACATAATATAGTCTCCGCTTATCTTTTTCCTAAAAATTCCTCCTTTAATCATGAGAATACTGCAGGTTGAAACATTCGTCTAGTCCCCATTTTTGCCGTTTTAGCTGGGCATTTTTTTAAAAGATCTAATAGGATTTTGTAACTAAACTAGCTGTGTATTAGACAAAATTATACGTAGTCAAACAACAAAATAACTCAATGTAAAAATTTAACGCTCTCTAAAAATCAGAGAGCGTTAAACAAAATTGCATTAAAAATTAGCCCCGTAGAGGCGTTCATGAGTCAGAAGGTATAATCATACCTGAGCAAAAAAATCGCCCCTCTAGCCCCCACTCCTGCCAAAAAACGATTTATACCCTAGAAATATATACTCTTGATATCCCTGTCTAGCTGGATATTTAATGATATACCCCAGAGGAGTATAATTGCTTTTTTTAGGGGTTAACCCGCCTTCATTAATTTGGATTGTAATAGGTATCCAGATAGATATTACCCAAATTTGAATATAAGATGACTTCGTCTTCGCTAACCTTTACTCGGCTTATCTGTAATTCAGTATACGGTTCAAATGTGCCATCCTCAAATAGGAATATACGTGAATCTGCGTCTGTTTCTAAATAACAGGTCACCTGATTAAAATTTAGTAAACGTCCTTCTAAAACATCAATGATCCGATTTATTTCATTGGGTCTTCGGGTAATAAATGCTCCACCTTTGGTGCTGATCATTTCTTCAATTATTCCCATATTATTACTCCTTTCTATATCAAGGATATTTATGTAAAGTGAGGTAACTCACGTAGATTTTATAGAACTTGATTGTCGGGGTTTAAACTATTTTCTAAAGCATTTTTTTCAAATATCCACTGCTTCCCTAACCTAACACCAGGAATTTTCCCTTGACGTGCTAGAGATCTGACAGTATCAGCTTTCAGTCCAAGTAATTCAGAAACTTGTCTGACATTTATATAGTCTTTTTGCGTATCCATTTATTGGAACCTCCTTATTGAAATATGTTCATTTGAGAAGATATCATTCCAATACATAAACTTTGTAAACCATACAAAAAAACGCCTTTTTAAATAAAAATATCTATACTTCTTAAGATAAAATGCTTCGTTATATATGGACAGGTGTGTATGCCCGGTCAAGAAGTTTAATTTGCTATGCAAAACAATAACATGGGGGGAGGTGCGTATAAAAGATTATATGTTTGTGTCGATAAGTATTTAAGGAATTGCATTATGTAAAATTGTTGCAATTATTTATCTCAGGCTACTTCAATTTGATATTAGGACTAAAGAATTACCCCTACCTTGATAGCCAACAGTAATCATTTTCTAATGTGGGAAAATGTAAACAAGGAAGATAAAATCTATCTTACACGGAATTAGTGTGCAAATACTTAAAGCCCATTCTTTTGAACGGGCTTTAAGTATATTAGCACGATTGAGGATTCCCTTCTAAGACCATATGGAATAGTTAGGTTTTTAATTCTCTTGATAGGATAAGAGGGCTTGTACTATGTTTTTTACTGTCTGCTTACTAAGTATGCCTGCCTTAGCCGCTCCATCAAGGAGAGCAGGCAGGTTTTCTTCTGATATGACCAATGGCCTTGGTACTAACTTGCCTTGTACGGTATAACCAATGCGAATTGCTTCTTGTCTATTGTCATGAACAAAAATTTTTTGAACTACAACTTGAATGGTCTTTCCTGTAGATTCTCCACCATCAATGGTGGCTTCAAACCCTCCTTCGTCAAGTACTGTGGCGTAAGCCGTAGGCCTTGTAGGCCTTTGATTAGTAAGGGGACGAATATCTTTCAGTTGATGCATATTATCTCATTCCTCTCAGTATTTCTTGACCACATCATACCACATGTGTGGTAAGTAAGTCAAATTTAATCTTGAATCACATAACCACATATGCTACCATGTGGTTATAACAGAAATTGAAATTGGTGTTATACATAGCGTTATACAGGAGGATACATCCATGAGAGCGGCGGCATATCTAAGAGTTTCAACAGAAGGACAATGTGGAGAGGACAAATATGGATTAGCTGATCAGCGGCACGATATCGAGGAGTACGCCAAAGTTCAAGGGTTAGAGATTGTAGAATGGTATAGTGACGAGGGTATATCTGGAGCCACTTTGGAACGACCTGCACTACAACAAATACTTAGCGATGCAGGAAAAAAACGCTGTGAGGTTGTCCTAGTTGCTAAAATGGATAGAGTTGCTCGTGACCTTTTAGCACAGTTATGGATTGAGAAGGAACTTCTCACCCATGACGTGGAGCTTATATCAGCCAAGGAACCGATTCGAGGACAAGATCCAACCAATGTGCTGATGCGCCAAATCATTGGGGCATTTGCCCAATTCGAGAAGTCTCGAATTACTGAAAGACTGAGCGGAGGAAGGAAACAGAAAGCTCGTCACGGCGGCTACTCTGGAGGCGGTGCGCCAATGGGATATAAGGCCGAACGTGACAGTAAGAAGCTCCACATCGATGAAGGACATGCTCAGACGGTGCGGAGAGTTTTCGAACTTAAAGAAGCAAATCCGACTGCAACTCTGCAACAAATGGCAGATATGCTAAACGCTGAAGGGTCGACTACAGCCAAAGGAGCCAGATGGCAGGCCATGCAAGTAAAGAGGGTACTGGACAAAAAGGACTTCTATCAAGGTCAGTACTCCTATGCTGGCATACAGGCCGATGGGAAGCACCAACCAATTTTATAAACAATGACCTTAAGGTTTTATAAGGGTATACTCACCGAAAATATGATTTTTTCTAGTTTAGGAAACCCCGATTTTACTGGGGTTTTGGATACCTATTCCTTAAAAATCGCCCTTCTGAGGGCGTTCATTTTTTGGGGCAGGGTAATTATACCTTTGACTAGGATCGGGGGCTTGTAGAGGCTGTCTGATGTGATTTTCCTTACGAATATTAAAGGAATTATTCAAAATATGTTTAAAGTCAATCTAGTAACTAGCAACACGATTGTTCTTCGTGTTGCTTTCTTCTTAAGGATTTTAGGGTTTAATCAGTATCTTTCA
Source organism: Caulobacteraceae bacterium (assembly GCA_050261415.1). GTDB lineage: Bacteria > Bacillota > Clostridia > Lutisporales > Lutisporaceae > JBLNDG01. The sequence continues at coordinate 4,190 of JBLNDG010000247.1, forward strand.
TAAGAAGCCTATATAGTGGAACTTCCAGTGAATCAGCAATTCTAGCCATGTTGTTTAATGATATATTACGCTGCCCTCTCTCAGTAGCACCGACATAGGTTCGGTGCAGACCAGCTAGATCAGCTAGTTCCTCCTGAGACAAACCTTTCATTTTACGATACCTACGTACATTTATGCCGAATAATTCTAATGCGTCCATAATCCAATCATGAAGCACAGTATACCCAAATCATAGAAGCATATAAGTATCTTTTTGTTACTAATAGAAGGAACTAAAATCTGTTATGATGAATATAAGTATCATTAACAGAAACGTCTTAAAGGAGTGCTATAAGTGAAATTTTTAAAATATATGTTCTTATGTTTAGCACTGTTTCTATCAGGATGTGGGAGTCAACCTTCTACTACAGTTCCAACAACGCCAACTGGACCAGGAAAACTCATTATGGAAATCACTCCCTACGAGAACTTTATCGCTAACTGGGGTATATTGATTGTAGGAACAAGTTCAGATGGATATCAAGTTAATCAACGTAAATCCTTTGAACAAAAAGAAGGAAACTTCACCGCAGAAATGAGTACCATACCTCCTGGTACATATCAAGTTATATGTAGTGCTACTGTAACTTCAATAAATGATATGATCGTTGAGCGATTTTTTGATAATGCTATTACTATTAAAGCTGGAAGTCCTACAGTGATTAATTTTAGCCCTAGAAATTTGCAGCATGGAGTATTTATGTATCGTGGAAAAGGTATTAAATTTTTAAAAAATGGTTGTCAATATACAGACAATAAAGTAGATGCTGATCTTTATATGGAGATAGTAGGTACTAAAATACGCCTTGGTTCTGACAGAACTGATAGTATAAGTAAAGTCAGTGATTTTACAATTAATCTTTACAGCCTTGATGACTACCAAAATAAACGTACTTTTGATTCAATTTCCCAAATTAGCATAGCTTCTGCACAAAATTATAATCAATTCTATGAGCGTCAATTTTGGTCTGAATTAAATGGTACTTATATAGTCAAAACAAGGGATGGAGGTTATGCTAGAGTTATGATTTTCTACAACAATAGTTGGTCTGTATATTGGAATTATATAGAACCGGGAAAAACTGAATTCCCTTGGTAAATTGGTAATAGTTTTAGTTTACTTCCAAAACTGCCACCATTTCCGATTCCGCGTTTCTCTGGTCACTGCTATTTCCCGTTTCCATTCCTGTATCTCTAGAATTTTCTCTGCAATAATCGCATCCTTTTCTTTTATTCGTTCATTTTTCTCCTGTATCAGTTTATCCTTATCCTCTAGCCTAGCCTCTAGTTCCCCAATTCGCCCTGTAGCTTCTCCTAGTTGATACTGGAGGCTGCTGATCATTTCATTTCTCTCTTTTAACTGGGATTCAAAGTGTTGCAAAACAAGAGATGCCTTCTGTTCTGTTTGATTATCTCCAGTAGTTTCTCTAGTGGAGTCTCCATATGTATCGTCTTTTTGCTGGTTTCTGGAGGAGAGAAAATTTTCGATATCTTCCTCCATCATAACCTTTATTATTCTCCTCCCTCTAGACTCCATACTATATGGAATACTAGAGTTATCCATCCAATAACGAAAGTTATTTTCGGGTATACCATAGCGTTTGCTGGCTTCCCCTACCGTAAATGATCCCACAGTAGCCACCTCCAGCTAGTCCCTTTCTAGAGTCAAGACTGTAGTTCCTATATTGAATGACAGATTATTATAAACTAGCAGGAAGTACCTTCCATTCGCAGAATTTCCCAATCCGTAACTAAAAATAAAAAGACCGTCACTTAGACGGTCTGTCATTGGCGAGTGTGGGAAGGAGTAAAGCTTTTGGCAGGGCAACCTCCTACCCCACATGCAAGGCTGAATGACCATAGTTGCTACAGTCATACTACCCAACATGGGGTAGCATATGATTGATACGCCGTTTTAAGTCATTCTCCTTCCTTTGCCAATGAGGAAAGGGGATTTTTTGATGTCTGTAACTGCCGAAGTAGACAAGCTATATTTTGAATATGAAGGCAATGTTGGTTATACGATTCTCCAAAATATCTTCATTGAGCGTTATCTACCATCTGCCAGTGGTAACGACGTAAAGGTGTATTTGGTTGGATTAAAGCGTTGCTTTGGCTCAAAGAACTGCCAATGGGCAAGCAATAAAACCATTGCGGAGGATGCTGGTGTTAGTATACGTGCCGTTCAACGAGCTTGGAAATACTGGGAGTCTGTTTGTTTAGTTCATATCATTCCGAGGTTTGTTCAGGATGTAAAGAAGCCATCTGACTATCGAACCGAAAGAACGGGAACATATCGTATCCCTCTGACTAACGTAATACGCTTTACCAACCTACAAGAACTAACTTTTCAAGAAGCTTTTCGACGTGGACAAGCCTCTATTAAGAACGACTCCATACCTCATGACAAAATCGACGGTACCCCTCATGACAAAATCGATCTACGAATAAATACAACTTTGAATAACTACAAAGAAGAAGAAAGACAAGACGATGTTTCGAATGTCAATGTCGTGTCTGATCTACTCAATACTCAACCTCAAAACAAAGTTTCTGAGGAAGACCTTCAGTCCGTTTCTACTCTTTACGCTAACCTCACGAAGAAGACCAAACTAGGTAAGGCAGATATGTCTCATCTTGCTAGACTGATAGGTCAATATGGCGTTGAAGATGTTTCTGAGGCACTAGAGGAGACAGCTAGGTCAGAACGTTCGAAAGGCAGTTATCTCCGCTATACAGAAGGCATTCTTACTAATTGGACCAAAGAAGGAAAGCGTATCACTGATTCAAGTCCTCGACCTTCGAAGTCTAAGCATTCTCTTTCAAAAGAAAGTACTGCTCGACGTGACCCAGAAGAAGCTAAATACTACGCAGACTACTTGAAACTGGAACAGGCTCTATTTGATTCTCAGCCCATCGAGGAAGAACCTCAAGAGGATTTAGTATCTTCTTCTATTCAAACACAGGAGGATGATTTTAAAACTAATATGGCAAAGATGCGAAAGGCTCTAAAGCTGGCTTAAATACTCTGTAACGGAGGTAAAATCGTGACAAAAGTTCCTCAAATTAATAATCCTTTAACGGCAATAGGCTTTTTTGTAGCTTTCGTTGAAGCCTGTCTTGGAATTGCTGTGCATGCGAATATGACCGGTTCGTTAAAAGCGTTCATGGTAATATCTATGATACTCATGGCTTTAGGTTCAGTAATAGGGTTTTTCGTTATTCTTTTCACTCGCCCCGAAAGGTTTTATAGTCCTGGAGATTTTAAAGATGAAGGCAATTTTGTCCAATTAATTAAAGGCATTACTACTAGAGTTAACGATTTGGAAAGTTTAACAGCACTAATTGACAGTAAAATTGAGGAAATGCCGTTTTACCAATTCTGTAGACTTACACCTACGGGTCAACACCTTTTTTTATCGACATATCATTACCAACTTGGGTTTGATGGGACAAGAGAAACACCAAGTGAGATTCTAAACTCCGTAAAAGCTACAGGTGGGAATGACCATGACATCCAAGACGCATTAAAGAACCTACACGATATTGGATGGATATGCTTAAGAGGTAACTCTTTTGATACTACAACCAAAGGTGAACAGGCTCACGGGATTTTGAAGGAATTTGTTTATGGAAGGTGGGCTTAACTGATAGGTATCTGTTACTTTCTATCATCGTTAATTATGCCTTCGAAGCAAGAATCACAGATAGAAAGACCGTCTGAAGCTTTACTATCAAAGATGCTTCCACACTGGTCACAACGTACTAAGTCTTTTATTGACCATCCACATAAGCAATTAAAACATAATGATTCAAACTCTCTTTTACTGTGGTCGATAACCAGAGTCTCTTCTCCGCAGCTAGGACATTCTACAATATTATCACAAGAGTCTTCTAAAATATTGGAAACGTAGTTTTCAGCCATATCGTATGAGATAAGCTCGTCATTACAAAATTTGCAGCACCAAATACCATAATCCTCGTTGTCATCGTCTTTAAAAATGGCTGCTCTCATATGACAAGTGGGACAAGTTTCAAACAGTTGTTTTTGGTCTTTAAACTCCTCTTGGATTTTATTAAATCTTTCGTCAACTAAGTCCTTAACTTCTTTCAGTGCCACCCTTATTTCATGTCTGAGTTCTATCTGTTCTTCATTGAGGTTTGTTTCAAGTTCCCTAGATATAAAATCAAAGGTTAGACTTAAGGCTTTGACTGTAAGTGCTCTCACGGCTTCAATTGAACCTATCTGACCAAAGTGTTCCAAAAGGTTTCGTTTAGCCCTTAATTCCTTTAGAATATTCTTCTCTTCGTTTAAATCTACTTCGCAAATTTCTTCTAGCCTTGAGATACAAGCACCAAAATCTGCACTACGGAAATCTCCCGTTTTATACCTATCTATTGTTACATCAGATAACCTATCTACAACGAGTGTCCAATGGTCCCGCCTTAATCGTTCCTTCAAAACTAGTTCAATACCAACCGTGAGGTGAATCAAAACCACCTTAAGTGCAAAATGGTCAGTTTCTTCTTTAAGATGACTCAGTGCTGATAGGATGAATTCAAAACCAGTTGTTAGTAAGGCTTGTTCGTCAACTAATTCTTTCTTCATTTTCATTAAATGTCACTCTCCTGAGTGGATGACCTTCTTTACAGGAATAATGAAAACCTTTATAAATGGAAAATCCCTGATACTGGCGGGGAGGAAACCAGTCGGGGAGATTCCTGTAAGAGGTGACATTTATATAAAGCAGTGTCCCCGACCTGCCCCTGTTGAATCATGGGAGGAGAAATTCAAAGCTAACATGATAGAGATGCGAAAGGCATTGAAGTTGGCTTGATTCGTTCTAATACTGTTAATGAGAACTCTTGATATAACTAGATTTGCAGCTATTTATCGGTCGAGGTTATTGTAATATCATGAAGCCTTAAATGTGCGTGTTAAGGAACATTTCAACAATCCAAGAATCCATGATTTCACCATCTCATCTTTGGAATCTTAAAGAATCCATCTGATAGACTGTGGAATCTTGGAATGATGGAATCTTGAATTCTTCATAAAAGGGAGACTGAAAGAAAGTCTTCAGTCCCCCATAAAGTTTACTCGGGAAAT
>JBLNDG010000248.1:0-22507 GCA_050261415.1 Caulobacteraceae bacterium
TATTCTTCAAGAAGACAATATTAAAGGCGGCCCTTCTAAGGAGCCGCCTTTAATTTACTGTTCCTTGCTTGCTTTTCCTGTGCCATTTAAGCCAGGCACCGGTTCAAAACTTTCTATAGACATGGATCCTATGCTTTCTGCCGATAGTTCAGCATCACCAGTTGGTGTAAATGCTTCCCAGCGCCATGCCCAACCTGCACTGTTTTCTGCGAGTATAATCACATAATAAGCTTTTTCAAGCAGCTGATTTCCAAAGCAATCAGTTGTATATTCATCACCAGTCCAAGAAGATGTAGTATTGTCATCAAATGTTGCTGTGCAATCGTAATCATAAGGATGGTCGAGGAGCCCTGAATCTTCTGCCGCAGTTTCAACCGGTATAATATATATGTTCTGATTCGTTATATCCTCGGATGTAGACGGTGTCCATTCAACAGTTATATCCCTGCCATCTATACCTGGATTAGTATCACCATCGGTAACGCTTACATTGCTCGGATAATCAGGCAGAGATTTTGCGATAGCTGATATGGGCCCTGTTACAGTATCTTGCCTATTAGGCACAGACTCATCATCCTCAGCCACAAAATATACATCACACGATTCTCCACCGGTTAGTCCTTCTACTGTGACTGTATAAGGTGTTGAAGAATCAGTAACTGCAATGCTGCCTCCGTTCTGTACTACTGCATCTGCTGTCGGAGGTGTGCTGCCTGAACCGATTACAAGGTAATATACAGTACCTTCTTCATTTAAATCTACAGTTATATCAATTTCTCCCTCATATATCCCAGGCTCAACTATCGGTGTATCCCCTTCAAATTCAGGAGCAGCGGTGTCAGTTTCTTCTACTTCGATGCTGAGACTGGTTTCACCTATGGGATTCAATTTCTCTGGGTCACTGCAATCAAGTAATGCAATTATTATATTGTAAACGCCAGCCGATAACTCTGCCTGGAATGGAGTAGTCACTCCCTCTTCGGTTAGAAGTCCAGGTAACTGGCTAAGTGCAAAACCCTCATTTGGTCCGAAATACCCTATGCCTTCATTATCTGTTGTAAAGGTATGCCAATTTGCAGGATCATTGATATCATCGCCCGCTTCGGGATATTTGATATCAAAAGCTGCTAGCGGGTTTCCATCCTTTACTATTTTGAAACCATAACGTAATGGCAAATCTTCAGGTATAGCGCCATTATCCTCTATCTTCACATTAATAGAGAAATCCTTAACTCCTGGCTCCATAACATCACTTAATCCTGTAACGTTAAAAGTTACTACCGGCTCAATGTACGCTTCCACTGAAATATCATACTGACCGATAGATTCAAATTCAATAATCGGCTCAACAGATTCGGCTGTCATTCTTGCTTTTTCGCTCAGAGCAGCAGCTTGCAACCGGTTTGCCCCATTGTCCCATATACCGTAATCCCAGTTATCATAGTGTACGACTCTTATATAATAGATACCGTCACTATCTGCAGTCCATTCAAGTTCCGATGCCAGGCCTTCATCTCCACCATCATCGTCATATTTTATAGGCTTCCCGGTGGAATCGTATAATTCAACTACAGTATCCATTTCTCCCACGTTAATGAGGTTTGAAGTCTTAATCCTGTATGACTTTCCCGGAATGGCTTCAAACGTCATCCAATCTTCGTCCCCAATAGGGAAGATGGTGTGTGTTTGTGGTACTGCATCAACAGTTATTGACTTTGCATCCCCCCTGGTATTATCGGGCTCAAATGAGTCTGCAGCTATATTTACCAATGTTCTTGTTATTACATATATTACATTGTCAAGCGTCAGCGTCAATCTTGCCGAACTAGGAACATTTCCGTCCCATTCACCAATAGTAGTCTGCCAGTAAGCATCATTAAATACAGGTACGCTAAATACCGTTGAAACACTTCTCCTATCTCCGAATTCTCCAAAAACATTTGCATTTGCTATATTTGTTGCTAGAACATTGCCTTCACCATCCAGAAGCTCCCACTTTATTCCTTTCAGATCAGCAATAGTATAATCCTTGCCGGCTGTACCAGCTAGCCCGAAGTCAGCAGAATATTTATTATCTTCCAATTTTACTACCTGCAAGCCCGTATCGTGGTAAGTTGTAAGCACCCCGTTCTGCATTGCTTCCTCGCAGGTGTAATGTAAAAGCTCCGATACTCTGTATACCTTTCTATTGTTTAGTCCAATAACCGCTGTCCCTGTTAACGCTTCCGGCTCGGAGCCTTCTGATCCTAATGTGCCATCTTCCTGAACCCCGTAGCTCTTTCCATCAACAGTCACTATATACAACTTCCCGGCTTCCAATCCTGTAATTTCGTGATTTCCTGCCGTTCCCAGGGAACCTTCCGCCAATGTTAATTCTGTTGGTACCGGCTCTAATTCTTTTAAGCCGGTGCAAATATATACTGTGTCATTTGTGATTATAGTAACAACTATTCTATCCGGTTGAATTTCCGAATCATAAGTTAACTCACAAGGTGAAGATACCCAATAACCATTGTCCTGTTCAGCATCGCGATTTGTGAATGCACAGCTTACAATTCCGTTTCTGCCTGATTCATATTGCAAAATGCCATCAGGACCATTAATTAGGTTATTTAAATTATCTCCGGTTGAATATCTCCAGCCTAATACATCACTGCCATTATATAAGGTTACCTTCATTGAGGTGATATCATCCCAACGAATTTGGTTTGTATCAATTACAAAACCGGTATCCAGGTATAAATTCTCATTATACCAGCTGGTAATATTTGCATTTGTAAGTGCTGTTACACTGCTGCCGCTAACATACCTGACTCCATCGACTGTAGTATTGGCGCTGGTTAAAGCAGCACTTAAATATGTCATTCTTATATTATCGGTTGTAAATGTGTTGCCATTCATAGTTATTTCATCTACTGCCGGATTGTTGTAGAAATATGGGTAGCTTGTTTCTCCAAAACTGCAATTTGTGATAGCTATATTCCCTAAATTTCCTTCCTGCCCATTAAAGAACAGCAAAGCCTGGTACCACTCGGGATCTTTCCGGTAATCATATTTGTTATTCAGGGTGAATATACAATTCCTTGCAGTGAAATGAGAGCCCACAACCTCAACACACTTTGCCTGCTTATAACCGGCTTCGGTTAGGTTATATACAGAAGGCATAATTGTCAATCCGTCAATAGTAACATTATTTCCGCTTACTAATAATGTACTTTGCAATGTCCATGCTCCCGATTCTACAGGTGCTGACGGATATATTACCGGATTGCCGGTACCTAAAATGGTAACGTTATCAGCAGTCAAATTTAAAAATTTATTGTCTGTAACCGATACTGGATAATCACCCGCTGCAATTACTATTGTATCGCCATCTTCAGCTGCGGCTATTGCTGCTTGAAGTGATGCATATAAAGTAGTAATCTCTTCCCTGGTAATTGTAACGGCGTTAGCCAATTCTCTGTTTGTCCAAATGAATGCTGCTTCCGTACCGTCAATAGCGTACTTTTTATATCCATCTGCAGTAACGATTACTGTTGCAGTACCGCCGACATGATCGCCATCGGACCAGATCTGCCTGCCTTCCTGCAGCGATCCGCTATTAAGCGTAAATTCTGATGCCGCAGCAACTCCGGAGCCTGGGTCTACATTTACTCCGCCCCAACTATTGCCGCTTGTATTCAAATTAGTTGCAGTAACAGTTGATCCATTTACAATCAACCCGGCTGCGGCATTATCCGCAGATATAATGTTGTTCAATATAACATTTGATGAACCGACTACATTAATACCTGAGCCATAATCAGTACCGCTTCCTGGTGATGTCATAGTTATATTAGCCGCACCGGTAACCTTAAAGTTCTCCAATCTCACTTCATCGGTGACATCGACAATCGTTATAAGCGGTGCATATCCCTTGGAACCTGTTGCATTTGTCCACGGCTCGGTGCCCTTTGTAATTATGGTTGAATCTCCTGCACCAATGATATTTATTGCTCTATTGATCCTTATCTGGCTGTCAAGTTTATAGGCTCCAGCCGCCATACGAATAGTTGTAGCGCTTCCATTCAGTGCTTCATTGAATTCAGTTGCATTTCTAACATATGCCGTACCCTCCGGCATTACTTCAATAATTGCACCATTTGTATCAATATCAAGTGTTACACCTTTCGGCACATTCAACGCTGCTGGTACATAGTATGTTCCTGCTGAAAGTATGACGGTTGTTCCTGCCGGAACTCTATCTAACACTTGTGCTTGCAGGCTTGCTATTGTATTGTCAACAAATACGGTAAGCGAACCTCCTTCAGCAACTTTAATTACAGAATTCTTGCTGATTACGCCATATCCGGCGTCACCTGCATATGCACTCCCCCTGAAGTCTAACGTAACATCCTTCAAAGTTAAAGCACCATTTGTGACAGCTGCTGTACCGCATGAAATCCATGCATCGTTGATCAGGACGTTTTCTACCAATACTGCTCCAATATTCTTAGTTTCATTCTGTGGGTTAAAGTACAATGAGCCTGCAAAGTTCTCGGTTTGATTGTCTCTTTGTACAAAATCCACATTTTTCAACGTGAAGTTTTTACCCATGACTTCAATGGTTTTATTTGTTTCAACCTTGGGTTTGATTGTAAGGTTCTCTATCGTTATATCATCACCCCAGACTGATATATGGTCCTGGGAAGCCCAAACACCGTTTGCCGATTCCACGTCGCTGGTTAATATAACGTTTTCTTTGCTTTCACCGATAATGGTAATATCATTTGCGGTTATGGGGAAGTACCAGCCGGTTTGACCTCCCTGGTTGACATTATCAAATCTTGGAGTATTATATGTTCCATTTTTGATAATCCAGGTTTGCCCGTCATCCTGGGTATTGATTGCTGCCTTTAGCTGTTCATCAGTTGAAATAAACTTTGCTCCAGCCGGGTATTTATCAACATAGCTGACTTTTGGCACTTTCCATTTTACTTCGTAAGATTCACCGAAGCTATAGGAATTGTAGATAACCTCTTTAACAGATGTTAACTTACTTTCCGATTTGGCATATTTGAATACTTCAATGCCGTTGATATATCCGATTAGGTTACCATCTGTGTAGTAAATGGCTAACTTATAAACACCGGCAGTAGTTGGTAAGTTTGCAGTAATATTTTCCCAAGTGCCTTCGCCGCTATCAATCCAATATTGCCATCCTTTTGTCTGCTCACCATTATCAATTTTGAATTGCAAAATCGACCAATCTACAGTGTTGCCAAATTCATCCTGAACATTCAACCACATTGATGTTCTTACGCCGTTTCTGGCCAACAGGTCTTCAGTCAGATTGAATTCAGTTTCAACCTTCCAATTATCTGATACGGCATTATTTGTTGTTGTTTTCTTGCCGTGCCATGCGTACCATTCGTTAGCAGGCTCGGTTTTTGTTGAATAAGTAATCCAGCCGTCCTCTCCGATATCCCATGTGTTTGGTTCAGTTCTGTCATTTACCCAATCGCTTAATTGGCTTTCAACATATGTTAACGGGTCATTCCACACTACTGTATCGTTTGTATATGTTGTATAAAGTGACTTTTCAACTATTAATGTATTATTTTCGCCAGAAACCATTAACGGAACAGTAATTGTATTAACGCCACTTTTAGTATGTACAGATAGTGTTACGCCATTCCATTTAATCGTTGCTCCGTCAATGTCGCAGTTGAAAGTAACAGTAGTTGCATTAGTTGCTGCAATACCCTCAATGCTTATAGTATTATCAATGAACACAGCCGTTGCATCAAAAGTGATGGTTTGAGTTAATGTTCTGCTTCCGTCCGCATTACCCCAGGTTACTGTCATTGTCCTTTCGTTTTGCTTCTTTGTCCAGCCTTCTCCGCTGTTATAGAAAATGTTGTATGCAGCTGACCAGTTCTGATTTGAATCTAGTGTAACCAATTTGCCTGTTTCAAAGAAGTCACTGTATGCCATTTTAGTGTATATGGCTTTGTTGGGGTTTGCAACCGTAAAACCTGCAAATACATTGTCTATTCCATACATTTGCTGCTTCAGTGCTTCCAGTTCGGCAACTTTAATAGTTCCGCTTACTGTTAATCTATTGTTGCCGGTTGTAAATACAAAACCCTTTGCTATCAAGCTGTCAGTTTGGGAAATGCATCCGTCTTCGTCAGTAAATTCACCAGTTTTTGCACTTAACAGCGAAGTTCCCGTTAAAGCCTCATTACTAATGGTAATTGTAGCTGTCCCTGTCTTCCCGCCTGCTGCTGCTTTCACTGTTACGGTTCCGGCTTTTACCGGCGTCAGTATGTTGCCGGATACCGTCGCCTCTCCAGTTCCATTCTCTATTGTCCATACTACCGTTTTATCCGTTGCGTTTTCCGGTGTTACTATTGCTGTCAATTCCAATGTAGACCCTATTGTAACAGTAGTTGCATTAGTTACACTTACACCTGCAACAGGAATCACTGGGGCAAATATCGTGATTTTTTTAGTTCCTACAACGCCTGATGCTGTATTTGTTGCTTTTACAGTTACTGTACCTACCCCTGTAGCTGTTAATAATCCAGTTGCATTTATTGTTGCTGTTCCAGTTTCATTTACTACTGACCATGTTATCGATTTGTTAGTTGCATTTGTCGGTAATACAGTAGCGCTCATCTGCAATGTTCCACCATTTACTACTGTGGTTGAATCGTCTGCACTTGAAACGGTAATAGCACTTACTGCTATAGTAGATGGGGTGTCGTGTTCATCGTCGTTCCCACCGCCGCCACCGCCGCCACCTCCGCCGCTTCCGCTGCTTGGAGTGGTTGTTGGTGCAGGTGTTGGTGCAGGCGTGGGTGCCGGTGTTGTTTGTGGAGCAGTACCCAGAGTCACACCCGGCGCTATTACAGTATTCTGAGGCTGCTGTTGTATTGTTGCTCCGGAAGCATTTACATTAGCAGTTTTTATTGTACCTTGCCCGGTGATATTTACAGCGGCATTGATGTTCAAAGTGCCTATACTTGCTTGCTGCGTCAAATTGACAGTGGTACCGGCAGCTTCCTGGGTCAAAGTCAAATTACCTATTGTACCGCTTTCCACATTTATATTGGCATTATTTGAATCTACCTGTATACCATCAAAAGCGCCTACGAATATTACATTTGCTCCGGCCAGTATATCGTCCGGTATCACTATATCGCCAAAACCGGTACCGGTTAGGAATTCCTCTTCCAGCCTGGCTCCTGACTGCATATCTACTTCTCCTACTGTAGTGCTGCCAGTAGCAACTATTCTTACTGTGTTTCCTTCCTTCCTTACGATAACCTTGCCCAGGCTGGAGTTCCTGATTACAATACTGTGCTCGCCTCCGCCCTTTACAATTGTAGTACCTTTCACTATTACATTATCCAGGCATACATTGCCGTCTCCAATGCTCTCCCTTAATATCAGATCACCATTAATGGTTATATTTTTCAAAGTAACATCCGGTGAAACAATTACTGCACTGCCTTCCAAAGTCTGCATTCCGCTAACCGGACCATATGTGCCCTTTTTGCTGTATACAGCTTTGTACATGCTCTTGAAAGCCCTATCCAATGCCACAACTGTTTCCAATCTGGTTATTTTCTCTGCAGGCCCGAAGCTTTTGCCTATCAGGCCATCAAAATACCCTTTGCTTACAGTTGCACTAATTGCTGCCTTGCTCCATTCAGGAATCGATTTGCTGTCAGTCAATCCACTAATGGCCTTATCGTCAATAGTAGTTGTATTTCCGGTCAATCTGGCAAGTACTGTTGCAAACTCCTGCCTTGATATTGGGTCTTGCGGCGTCAGCTTTCCATTGTTGCCCTGCATATATCCGGCTTTGGTAGCTATGGCTGCATCCCTATAAAACCATTTATCCTTTGTAACGTCAGAATAATTGATTTCAATAGTTTCAGTAAATCCAAAGGATCTATTGACCAATGCCATGAATTCGGCTCTAGCAATAGTATTATCCGGCTTGAAGTTCCCATCGGGAGCCCCCTTGATAAAACCATTATCAACCCACTCTCTCAGTTGAGCTTCATACTTGTTGCCCACAATGTCGGGACATTTTACCGAGTCTGCATTTGCAGTATCCGCATATACAAAATTGGTCATCACCAATAGGATACTTAATATAATGCAAACAAGGCTTCTGAATTTTTTGATTTTCAACACAAATCCCTCCTTAAATTCCGGTAGCGCGCCGTTTATAAATAAATGTTTATATAGGCTTATTCAATCTATATAAGCACCTCCTTTAATAATCACTCTATTCCATTAAAAGGATGCCTACTCAATTATAGGCAGCAGGATTTATGAATATTCACTGAAAAAATAAATTACTAAAGAAAAAAAGACCCAGCATTGTAGAAAAACAACTACAATGTCAGGTCGGTTGCACCATCAGCTCGTTGCGACCCAGGTGCCCAGATATAGGTCGCAAGTCTCAGCCTCCTGCAACCTTTTATATTCTCTATTTCCTCTTTTTACCCTTCATACAAATTATTGGTCATTTATTGATTTATCTTGCTTTTAGTGCACTTTCATGCTATTTCTTACATTTTTTATTGGAATTTCTGTCAATGAATTATTTCTTTTGTCGATAAATTCTTTGCAAAAAAATAAGTGAAAATCAAACAGTTTGTCTGACTTTCACTTATTGCTAATTTAAACCCTTCATACTTAAACTTATTCTGTTCCTATCCAAATCCACGTCCAGTACCTTGACTTTGACTATATCACCTACCTGTACCACATCAAGCGGCCTTCTGACAAACCTGTCAGCCAATTCCGAAATATGTACGAGTCCGTCCTGATGTACTCCTATATCTACGAAGGCTCCGAAATCTATTACATTCCTTACTGTACCCGTAAGAAGCATTCCAGGTTTCAAATCCTTTATATCCAGTACATCAGTCATGAGTATCGGTTTGGGCATTTCGTCCCTGGGATCCCTTCCCGGTTTCTGAAGCTCGCTTATGATATCCCTCAGAGTTGGTGTCCCTACCCCAAGCTCAGCAGCAAGAGAGTTTATGTCCATACCTGCAATTTCTTCCTTTATGCTGGCAACACCCTTTTGCCTCAACTCTTCCATGTTATGTCCTGTTTTTTCGATTAACTTTTTTACAACTTCGTAGGATTCAGGATGTACAGCAGTGTTGTCCAATATATTGTCACTCTCCGGTATCCTCAAGAATCCTGCCGATTGTTCGAAAGCCTTTTCCCCAAGCTTTTTAACTTTTAGAAGCTCTTTCCTCGTTTTGAACTTGCCGTTTTCCTCTCTATATGCAACGATATTCTTTGCTATACCTGAATTAACACCGGAAATATACTGTAAAAGCGATGCCGACGCCGTATTAAGGTCTACACCGACGCTGTTTACACAGTCTTCCACAACTCCTGTAAGAGATTCCGAAAGCTTTTTCTGGGTTACATCATGCTGATATTGTCCTACCCCTATTGATTTTGGGTCGATTTTTACAAGCTCCGCAAGCGGATCCTGAAGCCTTCGGGCAATTGAGATTGCCCCCCTGAGCGAGACATTAATATCAGGATATTCCTGCGCTGCAAGTTCAGAAGCTGAATAAACAGAAGCTCCTGCCTCGTTGACAATTACGTAGTGCAGAGGTTTGTTCATTTCCTTTATTATTTCTGCACAAACCTTTTCTGATTCCCTTGAAGCAGTCCCGTTGCCAAGAGAAATAACCTCCACATTATATTTTTCAATGAGTCCTTTGAGAATCCTTTTGGCTTCCTCCAACTGGTTCTGAGGGGGAGTCGGATATACGGTCACAGTATCCAAAAGCTTTCCTGTATCATCCACCACTGCTATTTTGCAGCCTGTCCTGTATGCAGGGTCAAAGCCCATTACTGCCTTGCCCTTTATAGGCGCCTGCAGAAGGAGGTTCCTGAGGTTTGCCGCAAAAATCCTGATAGCCTGCTCCTCAGCCTTTTCCGTAAGTTCACCCCTTATCTCTCTTTCTATTGAAGGCGCTATAAGCCTGTTATACGAGTCCTTTACAGTGGGCTCCATTTCCTGTCTGTATGGTGAGCCTTCAACTATCAAATTACTATTCAGCAAACTCAGTATTCTGCCTACCGGTGCTTCAATCTTAACAGAAAGAAATTCCTCCTTTTCCCCTCTGTTTATTGCAAGAATCCTGTGGGGCGCAATCCTGAAAACCGGTTCACTGAAGTCATAATACATCTGGTACTCAGACTTTTCCTCTTTAAGGCCCTTGGATATAACAGTACCATTCTTGAATGTAAGCTCTCTTATTTCTTTTCTGAACTCTGCATTATCGGATATAGTCTCTGCGATAATATCAAGAGCTCCATTCACAGCATCCTGCACAGTTTCAACTCCAAGCTCGGAATTAATAAACCGTGCTGCAATATCCTGAAGACTCTCCTCTGAAGGCTCCTGCTTCCATATTATTTCTGCAAGGGGTTCAAGCCCCTTCTCCTTTGCGATGGTTGCCCTGGTCCTTTTTTTAGCTTTGTAAGGCCTGTATAGATCTTCAACCTCCTGCAGCACCTCTGCTTTGAGAATTGCAGCTTTTAACTCCTCTGTCAGCTTCCCTTGTTCGTCAATCAGTCTTATTACTTCTTCCTTACGGTTTTCGAGATTTCTGAGATATGTCAACCTTTCATTCAAATCCCTCAATACTGTATCCGAAAGTTCCCCGGTAAGCTCTTTCCTGTATCTTGCAATGAATGGAATAGTATTGCCGTCATCAATAAGCTTAACTGTATTTTCCACCTGCCAGGGTTTTACCGATAATTCTTTAGCCAGTTTATTAATTATATCCATCTGTTTCTACTTCCTTTCCTCATATACACTAATTATATTAACCGTTTTTGCATATATTTTGCAATGGGTATTAAGACCGGAATAACCTATTGCCAATACACGGTATTTGTGTTAGTATACCCATAAAATACATATGTTTGTTGTATGCGTACAGGAGGTATAAAGAAATGGTTGATAGAAAGATGTTCATAGTTGATTCCGATATTTTACCAAGGGTATACGAAAAAGTAATAGCGGCGAAACTGCAATTAAGAAACGGAGAATCAACTACAATTCAGGAGGCGTGTGAAAAGGTAGGCATGAGCCGCAGCGCCTTTTACAAGTATAAGGACCGTGTATTCGATTATACGACTCAGGAAAAGGGCAGGATAGTTAATATTTTCATGATACTTAAACATACCCCGGGAGTTTTATCGGATATTATAAATACAATAGCATCAGTCAAGGGCAACATAATAACAATCAATCAAAATATTCCTGTCATGGATTCGGCTTCATTAACAGCTACCATTGACACTAAGACCATGGAGATAAATCCGGAGGAGCTTGTGGAGCTCCTGCTTTCCTGCAAAGGCTGCAGGAAAGTGGAGATTATCGCAATGGAATAAAAACTCGGAGGCATCGAGCCTCCTCGCTTTTGACTGATTTTACTTTGGCAGAATGTCCACTAATAAAAAACCACGGTATATTTTACAATATACCGTAGTTTTTTTAACATGTGAATTTGTTTACTATCTCTTGCAGTGCCGCCGCCATTTTGCTCAGTTTTGATGCAGAGGAGTTTATCTCCTGTACCGCGGAAGACTGCTCTTCGGTGCTAGCCAAAACATTCTGCGTTCCTTTGGATGTGCTTTCTGCTATAGTACTCACTTCATTAACTGCGTCTATTACTTTTCTGCTCTCATTACTCAAATCCAGAACAGAATTTGAAACCCCGCGCACCTCTTCTGCCACTGAATGAATTTCATTAATTATCCTGTCGAAGGTACTATAAGTGGAGCTTATAGCTTCCGTACCCTTTTCAACCTCCTGAAGCCCCTCATTCATTGCTGTTACTGTCTCTTCAGTCTCCTTCTGGATCTCCATAAGCAGTTCTTCTATATTTTTTGAGGCTGCCCTCGTCTGTTCAGCAAGGCTTCTTATTTCGTTTGCAACAACCGCAAAGCCTTTTCCTGCGTCACCTGCACGGGCCGCTTCAATTGCTGCATTCAATGCAAGCATATTTGTCTTTCCTGCAATATCCCTTATGACCTTTACAATGCCTGTTACTTCGGCAGAGGTACTGCCAAGTTTTCTAACAAGACTTGCAGAGTTTACAACATTGTCTTTAATCATGCTGATTGTGTTTGTAATAACCCCGATATTTTCCGTACCCTCCTGGGCAATCCTTGCTGCACCCTCCGCATTATCTGCAACTATCTGTGTTTTCTTTGAGGTTTCTTCCACATTTGCAGTTATTTCACGGGCAACCTGCGACGTAATAGATACCGATGCTATCTGAGATTCAGCACCACCTGCAACATCCTCAACAATCGCAGTAATTTCCTCAGTTGCCGCTGTACTAACCTGCGCATTTTCACTTAGTTTCCGGGATGCTTCGGTTATTTCGGCAACAGCTGAATTAACCTCATTTATTACTGTACAAAGTGAATCCGTCATAAGATTGAAGGCATTCTGGAGCTCACCAATCTCATCTTTAGAAGTAACCGACAGTCTCTTCCTCAGGTTTCCGTCTTTTATTTCACCCGCTACCTTTGCCATATTGACAAGGGGTTTAACAATTAATACAGCCAGAAGCAAGCTGCCTACTACGGCTATAGCAAATGCTATTGCTATAACCACATAAGATTTCCTCTTTGCTGCATTTACCGGCTCCAAAGCCTCTTTTACACCTGTTTCTGTTATCAATCCCCAACCTGTAACCGGTATTTTATAATATGTACCTATTACTTCCACACCTTTATTGTTGTCATAATGTGATGTTCCCTGCTCACCCTTGATAAGCTTTACCGGACCTTGTATAAAATTTTGTACGGCATTATAGCCTGAAAGAACCATGGCCTTATAATCCGGATGGGCAATGACTACACCATTCTTGTCAATTATATATGCAATTCCGGTTTTTCCTATTTTGGTTGAATTTATTATTGCTTGTATTTCATCCAGCACTATCTTTGCTTGCATTACTCCTGCAACACTATTGTTCTGGTCAAATACAGGCACCGAAATATCAAAGGCAGGCACATGCAGTTTAGAGTCCAAATATGAGTCGGAGATAAAGTTCTGGCCCCTCATTGCCTCGGTATACCATCTCTGACCCGACAAATCTGTGCCCCTGAGTGCAGCATTTGTGGAATACAAAGCTTTACCCGCCGCATCAGTAAGAGTAATCTCTTTAAAGGATGACTGCTGGCTTGAAGCTATCTTCCGTATAACTCTTTCCTGTGAATAGGTATCCATTGCTAGTATGTCAACCGATTGAGGCACCAGCTTCAAGCTGCTCAAGCTTTGATTTATTATGGCGTTTATTCTCTCAATAAGTCCTTGGTTAACAGCTTTATTAAACTCATCCATATTGCTCATTATGGCACTGGTCTGGGAATTTGTACTGGAATAATTAAGAAATCCCAAGGGTATCAATGTCATGATCAAAACCAGCAGAATAATTCTTCCCCTTAAGCCCCCAACCAAACTGGAAAACTTAAACTTTTTCCTCTCCGCTTTCTTTGGTTGTTTTCCTATAGGCGTCTTTGTCCCTTTAACCACACCTTTAAAATTAAATGAAGGTAATTTTATGTTAAGCTTTGGCAGTTGAATTTTTTTTAGAAAAGCAAGCAAGTCTCTTTTGGGCTTAAGGGACATACTTTTTCCCATGACCGGGAACCTGAAATAACTATCCTTCTTCTTCACATCAACCCCCCCATTCCGGTGTTTTTTCTTCTATTAACCCTATTCTAATACATATTTGCAAATTAAACAATAATTTTGTCAATTTGCCACATTTTATAATATAATTTGTAAAAATGCTTCTATTAAGACTAAAATGCTTTAATAGAAACTTTTAACAACCACCGATTCAAATACCCCGGAATAAAGAAAAAGCATAATTGTATGAGAATACAACCATGCCTTCTTTATTTTATTATTTACTGTTCTTTTGTTTCAGATATGCATTTATGAAGCTGTCTATCTCTCCATCCATTACAGCTCCTGCATTACCGGTCTCTTCACCTGTCCTGTGATCCTTCACCATGCTGTATGGATGGAAAACATAGGATCTTATCTGGCTGCCCCATGCGATCTCCCTATATTCACCCTTCAAGTCGTCAATTTTCTCTTTTTGCTCCTGCTCTTTATATTCAAAAAGCTTTGCTGCAAGCATCTTCATTGCCATTTCCTTATTGCTGTGCTGTGAGCGTTCATTCTGACACTGCACTATAATTCCTGTCGGAATGTGAGTGATCCTTACTGCCGATTCTGTTTTGTTTACATGCTGCCCCCCGGCGCCGCCTGACCGGTAGGTATCGATTTTTAAATCATCCTCATTTATCTCTACCTTTACATCATCGTCCAGCTCAGGCATGACATCCACAGAAGCAAAAGATGTGTGGCGCTTACCGGCAGCATCAAAAGGAGAGATCCTTACCAGCCTGTGAACTCCTTTTTCTGATTTGAGATAACCGTAAGCGTTATCACCCTCAATCAGCAGCGTGGCACTTTTAATACCTGCTTCATAATCCTTTAGCATATCGAGGACTGTTATAGCATATCCTTTTTTCTCTGACCAGCGTGTGTACATACGCAGAAGCATTTCTGCCCAATCTTGCGCTTCAAGCCCTCCAGCCCCGGAATGTACTGTAAGTATCGCATTATTTCTGTCATACTGTTCATTCAGAAGTGTTTCAATCCGCATTGTCTCAATATCATTCTTCAATGCTGCAAAAGCAGTCTCAACCTCCGGAATTACAGATTCGTCCTGAGCTTCCAGTCCCAGTTCGATCAGTACCTCAATATCCTCATATTCCTTTTTGAGGTTGTTTATTTTATCCAACTTGTCTTTTTGCAGCTTTATTTTTTTTAGGACTTTGCCCGCATTCTCTGCATCATCCCAAAAATTTCCCTGGTGCATTTCCTGCTCCATCTCGTAAAGCTGTTCCTTGATTCTTTCTATGTCAAAGTGACACCTCAATCTCTTTAATTGTATCCTCTACTTGTGCCAGTTCATACTTGCACTGCTCCAATTCCAGCATATATTCAGAACCCTCCTATTAATTCTCTTTTGCCCCGCAGCATTTCTTATATTTTTTGCCGCTCCCACAGGGACAAGGGTCATTTCTTCCTATTTTTTCTTCTTTGACTATCGGTTTTCTAACACTGTCTTCCTGGTTTGTAGTTACAGGCTCTGCCACCTTTTCTCTTCTTGGCAGGTTGGATGTATTTACATTATAAATAAACCTTACGGTATCCTCTTTTATATTCCTGATGAGCTCCGTAAACATGTCATACCCTTCAATTTGATATGCTTGAACGGGATCCTGCTGTCCATACGCCCTTAATGTTATACCTTCCCTGAGTTGATCCATAGCATCTATGTGGTCTATCCATTTAGTATCAACAGATCTTAAAAGTGCTACCCTTTCAAGCTCACGCATAACCTCTTCGTCAATCTGGGATTCTTTATTCTTGTATATTTCAAATGCTTTGTCCAACAACGCTTCTGTGAGTTCATCCCTTGTAAGCTTCAAGAGCTCTTCCATTTTGAATGCACCTTTTGGAAGGAAGATGGGATGGAGATACTCAATAAGCCCCTTAAGGTCCCATTCTTCAGCATATTCGCTGCCTACTGTATAGGAAGTGACTGCACCCTCTACTATTTCTCTCACCATATCCATTATGTTTTCCCTGATGTTCTCGCCGAGCAATACCTGCCTTCTCTGCTTGTATATGACTTCCCTCTGTTTGTTCATTACGTTGTCATACTGCAGTACATGTTTTCTGATGTCAAAGTTTCTTCCTTCAACCTTTTTCTGTGCATTTTCTATGGATTTGGAGAGCAACGGATGCTCGATGGTCATATCCTCATCCATACCTAATGTTTCGACCAGCTTCATTATTTTTTCCGAGCCGAAAAGCCTCATAAGGTCATCTTCGAGGGATATAAAGAATCTGCTGGATCCCGGATCTCCCTGCCTTCCTGCACGGCCCCTGAGCTGGTTGTCAATACGTCTCGATTCATGCCTTTCCGTACCTATTATATGGAGACCGCCTAATTCCTTGACGCCTTCTCCAAGGACAATATCTGTACCTCTGCCTGCCATATTGGTTGATATGGTTACGGTTCCCCGCTGCCCTGCCTGCGCCACTATCTGGGCTTCTTTTTCATGGTATTTTGCATTCAATACCTCGTGGGGTATTCCCTTCTTTTTCAACATATCGCTAAGCATTTCCGAGGTTTCGACGGATATTGTTCCTACAAGCACCGGCTGCCCTTTGGCATGAAGTCTTACGATTTCTTCTACAACAGCATTGAACTTGCCTTTCTTGTTCTTATATACGGCATCAGGATGATCTTCCCTAATCATCGGCATATTTGTAGGTATTTCCACAACGTCAAGGTTATAGATAGCCCTGAATTCATCCTCTTCTGTTTTTGCCGTACCGGTCATGCCTGCAAGCTTCTGGTACATTCTGAAATAGTTCTGGAAGGTTATTGTAGCAAGTGTCTGGGACTCTCTTTCTATTTTCACACCTTCCTTGGCTTCTATGGCCTGGTGCAATCCATCGCTGTATCTTCTTCCGAACATAAGCCTTCCGGTAAATTCATCAACTATGATGACCTCACCGTCTTTTACTACATAGTCTATATCCCTGCGCATTAAGTTCCTTGCTCTCAGCGCTTGATTTATATGATGCTGCAGTTCCATATTGTTCGCATCGGCAAGGTTATCAAGGTTGAAAAACTTTTCAGCCCTTTCAACACCTTCCTCGGTTAATACAATAGTGTTTGCCTTTTCATCAATCGTGAAATCCTCTTCCTTCTTGAGGGTTCTAACAAAGTTATCGGCAACAAAGTACAGCTGAGTGGATTTTTCGCCTACACCGGATATTATGAGTGGAGTCCTTGCTTCATCTATAAGGATACTGTCCACTTCGTCAACTATTGCATAGTTCAGATCACGTTGGACCATGTTGTCTTTGTATATTACCATGTTGTCTCTCAGGTAATCGAAACCGAATTCATTGTTTGTGCCATAGGTTATGTCTGAATTATATGCTTTCTGCTTATCTTCCGGCTCCAGCCCGTGAACAACAAGTCCGACTGACATCCCAAGGAAGTTATACAATTTGCCCATCCACTGGCTCTGATAGGTTGCCAGATAGTCGTTTACTGTAACAAGATGTACTCCTTTGCCGGTAAGTGCATTAAGGTATAGCGGCAAGGTTGCAACCAGAGTCTTACCTTCACCGGTTTTCATCTCTGCAATCCTTCCCTGGTGAAGGATAATACCCCCTATAAGCTGAACATCAAAGTGGCGCATTCCCAGGACTCTTACCGAACCTTCCCTTACTACTGCATAAGCTTCAACCAGTAGATCGTCCAGAGTTTCACCCTTGCTCAGCCTCTCTTTGAACTCGTTGGTTTTATTCTGCAGCTCCGCGTCAGTCAGCTTTTTCATTTCAGGCTCAAGGGCATTGATTTTATCAACTATCTTTAATACTTTTTTTATTTCTTTTTCATTCTGATTTCCAAAAATTTTATCTAAAAACAAATTAGCATCCTCCTTATAATTATATTGCTATATGGTAAATTATAAGGCTTATCAGAATACAGCACTCTTCCATAAACTATTATGGGCAATAGCATCGTTGGTATACAAATCAGCAGTTGCCAACTCAATTGTTGAAAGTTGCTCATAATTCTGTCTTGCATCCGGGATATCCGAATCCAGATAATTTCTCAGGCTTTTGTAATCATTCAGGAGCTTCTTAATACCTGCATCGGCTGTAGAAGACTTAACACCCTGAATAAACAGCTTGTTCATTGTAAATATATCAACAAATGCAATTCTCCCGGTTCCAGCTATACTTTGCGGCTCAAATCTTTCAGATGAGCCCGAAAGCACTGTAAAAACCATGAAAATAAAAGCTGCATACTTTTTTATACTTTTATAACTTTTAACTGTCATTCAAACTCACCTGCCTTACTAAAATCGTATGCGACTGACGCCTCTCTTAACCTGTTTAGGTTTTATTATCTCGCGTCTCGTATCTAAAATAACGTACATAATATTTTATCACAATTTCATATTTTAGTCTGCAAAAACTCAAAATTAAATGTGCAGCATATGAATTACTCCATATACTGCACATTTTTTTATTTTTTATAAAAGGCTTCCCTTGTCAGTTAAATATTTTATTTTAACGGCTTTCTTTGTCATTATTTTCTGGATATATATGAAAACCCCTACGGCCATAATAACATCGCCTATGCTGAATATTTTAGGCCTTGGGTATGGTTTTCCAAAAGCAAATATATCTCCCAAAAAACTCAATGCAGTATGCCCGCCTATAATGGTATGGGTAACTATTTTACCGTTCTGAATAGCGAGCAAATTGTCGGTCAATCCTATCCTGATCATAGTATCTGCTGCCACGGGCATCTGCCCTCCGTTTGCCATGATAACCAGAAAATTGAGAAAAACTCCCAAGAAAATGATTTTAAAAGCAAAAATTGTTCGGTTAAAATAAATGCCTATGAATAAAAGTATGTAAGATAACGCATGAATAAAAATTATATTATTTTTTAAAAAATTGAACCCCTTGGATGCCATGAACACTGCAGAAAACTCTATTATAAAGGCTAAGATAAAAAAATACCACTTGTTAATTTTTGCTTCCTGCATGTTTGAAAAGCTCCCTCCCCGAAGCTTTCCCACAACAAGAGACGTACCTACGCTCTCAACCAGCAATCTTGTTCAACTCCTTACTCTCTCTGATCATCTTAATAAAGGTATCTGCCAATTTGGGGTCAAACTGGCTGCATTTGCCGCTTTCAATAACTTCAAGGGCTTCCTCTACGGTCATTGCATTCCGGTAAGGCCGCTCTGAGGTTAATGCATCAAAGACATCTGCAATGCTTAATATTTGAGCTTCTATTACTATTTCGCCATTCTTTTTCCCTTCGGGATAGCCTGCCCCATCATATCTTTCATGGTGGCTCAATACGATTTTGGATATTTCCTTTAAAAAGTCTATATCCTTAATTATCCTTACCCCGATTACCGGGTGAAGCTTTATTTTATCGTATTCCTCTTCTGTAAGCCTTCCCGGCTTGTTCAGTATGCTCTCCTCTATGCCAATTTTACCTACATCATGCAGTATTGCAGCTATTTTCAGGTTTTCGATCCTTTTTGGGGATAATCCGATTTTCTCGGCCAGACTGCATGCATATTCTCCCACCCTCATGGAGTGGCCGTTTGTATACGGGTCCTTTGCTTCAATAGCCTGGGACAGGGACTTTACCGTATCTATATATATCCTTCGCATGTCCACATAAAGCTTGAACGCATATCTTGCAAA
Organism: Caulobacteraceae bacterium; assembly: GCA_050261415.1. GTDB lineage: Bacteria > Bacillota > Clostridia > Lutisporales > Lutisporaceae > JBLNDG01. Next base: position 19,412 of record JBLNDG010000248.1, read on the forward strand.
AAGAAGCGGACCAAAGAAAAGCAGTACACCAATCACTTTGTAATTGATATATGCAATTGCCATAATGACAGCCAATGGCGCCATTGCAAAGTAATCCTTAACTACCCATATAATGTTTTTGTACCATGTATTGAAAAAAGTTTCTCCGGTAATGAGATGCATTAGAATTGACATGATTGTGGCATTAGTTAATATATACACAAATATACTTGCCACAATAGCAATAATAGAATGGTTCAGATCAATAACTCCCGGTACTCCGCCAAGGCTAATATAGCTTAGGCCTGCCAAACCTGCTGATAATATAATATTGGCTCCATTAAACAGGGTCCTCTCTACAGGATAATTAAGCACATGAAACAGTTTCCCATCATGTTTTATTACCCTGAACATAATTCCCATGCTAGCTATCCAAGCCGCCTCAGGTACACCGAATATCATTATTGAAGCAAGTGAAATCGCAAATCCTACCGATAGGGCTCTTTCTCCTGGGGTGATTATTACAAGTGATTCAGCAAATATAGACAATATTACAAAAATAATTAGGCCTAATACATCTAGGTTATAGGCCTGTTTTATTGTATATAAGAAAAATGTTGCTCCTAATAGAATTACAATTGCTACGTATACTTTAAGTTTGTTTGACATATATTCACCTCATTATTATGGCCGATATATTTTATGCTACTACTAAAACCAGCTCTGGTTAGCGCCTCCAGCTAAAACTAATGTAAGTATAGTCATAAGTATACCTATTATCTTTTTCACTGTTTGCCCCTCCTATTTTTATTTAGGCTCTGCCCTACCGCTAATGAAGGCAGGCAAACTCTCCGCTAAGAATATATATCGGCCATAAATTTTATCCTATAGTATTCAGTTTTCTATTTACAGCTGCCAGTACAGCTTTAACTGCAGATTCATTTTCGTCAAGGTTAATCATACTGCTTCCGACAAGCGATTCTTCAACATTATCGCAGGAATAACCTATTACTGTGACATATACCTCCTTGCCAGCTATTTTGAAGCTTTCCAAGCCTTCAAGATACAATACCCCTTTTACGCCCATATAGCTTTCCAGAGCTGCCAGGGTGGCCTCCGCTACGGCCTTTGGCCTGTTGGCTTTGGATTTGACTTTGGTACTCTTGCCTTCAAAGGTCTTGTCATCATATGAAAGCACTACTACTGCTTCAATCATATTTTCAATATTTTTTACTGCTATGCTTTCAATCTTTACCCGTGTTTCCTTAAACTCCGCTTCATTGATCTGTGCTATGCTGATTTTCTTATAGTCAACACCTATATTAAATTTTGCATTTATTGCTGATTGGATATCCCGGACCATTTGCTTGATATTTCTTCCCACAGCAGCTAAAACATGTATCTCTTCAATATCATTGTCTTCGCTGAATACTACACTGCAGTTTATAATGTCTGGAAGCTTGCAAATAAGTGATTTAATATCCTCTCTGTAACTCAACTTTGTACCGTTCAAAAGAGATTCCTCCTAAAGTGAAGTTATATAAATATTTCGACCTCAACCAATTAATCCCTTTGCTGATTATATGAACTACAAAAAATGTACTGCGTTTTAACAGGACAGTGCCAAATATATGATTATAAATACCAAATAAATAATTTCCCCGTGGATTTGAATCCGAATCACTTGAGCAGGAATGTTCCGCAGGTATTTACCCTACCTATTGACTAAATGGATTTTGTATATATAGTATTGATATTCCTTGATTTGTAAATTTTGAAAAGATAAAGCAGCATATCTCAACATAGCGACTGTTAAAATATTACATTTTGCTTTTACTATATTATATAGATCCGGCCTCAAAAAATGCCTACAATATAAAAACAGCCTTACCGGCTGTTTTTATATTGCATTAGAACTCCGGTTCAATCAAACCGTAATTTCCATCCTTTCTTTTATATACAACATTTACTTCTTCCGTTTCTGCATTTGAAAATACAAAGAAGTTATGCCCAAGAAGCTCCATCTGCAATACCGCTTCTTCAATGGGCATCGGTTTCATGGCAAATTTCTTGGTTCTGACGATTTTAACCTCATCATCTTCCTCTTCATCTGCAGGGGTAGTCCAGTTTTCGAATCTGATATTACCATCCTTGATTCTTCTTTCAAGCTTGGTTTTTTGACGCCTCATCTGCCTTTCCAATTTTTCTACTACATTGTCTATTGAAGTATACATATCACCGGTAGCTTCTTCTCCTCTTAAGATGACACCGTTAAAAGGAATCGTAACTTCAATGATGTGCCTGTTTTTCTCTACACTTAAAGTTGCGTGGGCCTCAGTATCAGGTCCAAAATATCTTTCAAACTTTGAAAGTTTCCTTTCGACCTTTTCCTTGAGAGCGTTTGTAACATCCACATTTTTTCCGCTGACTATCGTACGCATAACCACATCTCCTTTCGCAACTATTATGCTACCGTTTATACATATTTTATTCTACATCTGAGAAAATAATCCTTCCGATTTTTTTCAATTTTCAAATAATATTCAATCATTGAAAAAAGCCACATTTTGCTAATTTTTATAGCTTTGCTTCAAAATATATTGCTGCATATTTCAATAGCTTTATGTAAAGCGAACAAGCACATAAAAATGTGCAACCTCGCTCCGAACAATCAATTTCATGAGTTAATCACATTATCCACAAAGTTATCCACATGTTTATTATGTCATCTGTTGATAATGTGAATAAGTCTGTTGATAACTTGAATTAGTTAGACTTCACTTGTTGAAAAAATGTGTATTGATTCTGGATAAAAATTTGTCGAGCGAACACAATGTAAAATATTATTTTGATTTATTTCGTCGTTTTATGCAAACGCAGGTATGAACAAAAGAAGCATTATGTCATAATATGCAATTCAAGTTATTCACAGTTTTTTCAGAATTGTACATCCATACGATAAAAAATGTGGATAAAGAGGGAGGTATAAAAAAGGGCATAAAAAAAAGCGGCTAACGCCGCACTTTAAGCGGCAAATTCTTCTTCCAGATATTCCAAGCAAATCTTTTCCATTTTTTTAGATACGTTGAAATCACTGCCTTATAAGGCAACATTTTT
>JBLNDG010000249.1:0-3419 GCA_050261415.1 Caulobacteraceae bacterium
TGTTTCTGATAATTGTCTTTATGTCATCTATTATTTTAGCATTTTGTGATTGATATCTTTTATACAAATGTTCATTTACAGATTTAAGCACATTAAAAATCCATTGCTTAATATCCTTTATATCTGAAAATCTGCTTAATTTTTCCCATATAATCATGTCACTGCCGAAAATATCTTTAAAGGACTGATTCGTTTCAATCAAAACAATCTGCAGTATGTTTACGATGGAAAATGTCAGGCTTTTTACATAGCTTTCACTGTAAATAACGGTTTCAAGAGCCAGATATTTATCCAAAAAAGCTCTAATCCTTTTATCGTCCCCATTGTTAATCAAATCCTGGACTTCCTTGTTAAGAATCTTTATATCAACAGTGTCATCAAAGACATTACTCTGTAGGTCTTCAATTTCCTCAAACAGAACAATATCGTTTCTTTCTCTGTAAAATCGGGTATTAACGGCATTGAGCGACTGCCGGTATAGCTTTGGTATATCTGCGATATCATGAGAACAGTTACTGATACCGATTCTTATATCAAAGTTTAATCTGCTTTTTATCTCATCCTTCAAGGAAAGGATAATATCCGAAAAGTATTCGTTATTCCGCTGCATAGCTGTGCTATTATCAAAGATCAGCATGGTAAATTCTTTGTTCGAAATCTGCAGCATATGAATATTAAAGCCTTCTCTTTTACAATCACTAATAATCCGTTTTATTGTAAAGGAAGTAAAGTACTTGTCATTCGTCTCCATTTCATAGGTCATCTTTTCATATTCTTTAATTTCAAAAGAAACAACATATATGCCGCATTCACTTTGTACATCCAGTTTTAGAAAATCGAATCTCTTTTTTATTTCCTCCATATCATTGTAATACCCGAATAATAGTTCTCTCAGGAACTGCTCCTGATACAATGGTAGAGACCGGTTCAATTGCTCCATCATCTTTTCCTTTTCCCTTTTGAGGGAGCTTTCGAATTCAAGCTTGTTCAGAGCTTTTCTTACAGCTCTTTCAAGGTATTCCGGAATTATAGGCTTCAAAACATAATCTTCCACATCTAGACGTACTGCTTCACGGGCAAAATCGAATTCATCATGGCAGCTCATAAAGACAATTTTGATTTCAGGATACATTTCTTTTACTTTGTTTGCCATTTCTATCCCATCCATGACCGGCATGGCAATATCCGTAAGTATGATGTCAGGATTCAACTGACTGATTTGTTCAAATGCCTCGGCCCCATTCGAACAGGTTCCGACAACATCGATCCCCATACTCTTCCAATCAAGAACCCCAACTATACCTTCCTGTTCCCATAAATTATCGTCAACGACAAGAAGCTTATGCATATCTCTTCCTCCTCGTATAATATTCTCATACACAACGCCGAAGCGTTCGTGTCTTAAGCAAATAGATTACCAGAATTTAACTGGTAATTCCCTTCTTAAAGTGCATAGCAATTCTTTCTTCTATCAATATCAGCGAGCACGTAGGCCGTGCCCGTTTTGCGAAGCGTAAGCGGAGCAAAAGCATATTTACAATCGAGATAACCTGATGCATGATTAAACTGGAAAGTTAATCTGGGACAGGCTTTCGTCCTCCTTGCGGTTCGACCGCTTTTGTAAGTGTGGTCCCTACACCAGGTTTGCCGTTTTTAACGCGAAATCTGCTTTGTCGTGTGCAAGTCCCTGGCAGCAGAGGATAAGAGGCTTGCATCACTAGGAGCTCATTGCGAGGTTGCTACATAACCTGGTCGCTAGGGTTATCTCGAATTAGCTTTACAGCAACATCCTCAAAGAAAGGAGGTGCAAACAGTGAACAAACTATATGTCGGTATGGATGTAAGCCAGGACGACGTGAAGGTACAGATCCTGGACCAGGACGGTAACGAAGCCACCAAGCGTTTTGCTGTGGAAAACAACCCTTTAGGTGCTCAAACCATAGCCTCCCGCATTTTGGAGTGCTGCCGTCAGTTAAACGTCGACAAGGTGTTTGCAGGCCTTGAGTCTACTTCAGTTTATGGGTGGCATCTGCAGTATTACCTGGCGGACCACTTGGAACTCAAACCTTACCAGCCCATGATCATCTGCTTTAACGCGCAGATCGTTGACGCCTTTAAGAAATCACTGGGCAACCTTCCCAAGAATGACTGGGTAGATGCCTTTACCATTGCTGAAAGGCTCCGGTTTGGCAGGCTTCCCAAGTCCTGTCCTGTGGATTTCAGGTACCTTGCGCTCCAACGGCTTACACGCCACCGTTTTCACATTGTGGATAACATCGTAAGGGAGAAAAACTACTTTTTGAGCAATCTGTTCCTAAAATTCAGCGGCCTTTGTCAGAACAAGGTCTTTAGCAGCAATTTCGGAGCAGTAGCTACGGAACTGTTCGATGAATTCCTCACTTTAGATGATATTGCGGCTCGACCGCTCGATGAACTGGTCGACTTTCTGGTTGAGCACGGTAATAAACACTTTGACAACCCAGAAGCCACCGCCAAAGCCCTCAAGGATGCTGTGCGCAAATCGTACAGAATCAACCCTTCTGTGGATAATTCCCTGAACTTCGTCATCAAGTCCTGTCTGGACAACATCCAGACACTTGAAAGGCAGAAGAAGGCTGTGGAAAAAGCTATTGCACAAGAGGTCGCAGGTTTTAATAATGAATACCTGTGCCTCACATCGGTCAAAGGAATTGGCCCAACCATTGCAGCCGGCTTAATATCTGAGATAGGCGGAATATCAAGGTTTGAGAATGACAACGCTCTTGCCAAGTTTTCCGGCCTTTATTGGTCAGAGTACCAGTCTGCGGATTTCACTGCGGAGGACACCTATTTAAAACGCACTGGTAACGAGTATCTCAGATATTATTTTATCCAAGCAGCTGACCAGCTCAGGAAGTACTTGCCTGAGTTCTCGGATTACTATGCTCGTAAACACAAAGAAGCCAAAACCCACAAGCACAAGCGTGCGATTGTGCTAACTGCCCGTAAAGCTGTAAGGTTGATCTTTGCACTGCTGCGCGAAGAAAAACTTTATAAACCATCAGCGATGAAAGGAGTGGATATGAAGTATTGAAATATTGCAACACCCTATTTCCATTTTTGTAAATATAGACCACTCCATTTCTGGTGATGGTTAGCATTGCTATGCCCTTTTCAAGGTTCATTTTGTCAAAAAACTTTGAAATTTTTTTCAAAAGTCTCTTGACATATTACCGAAATACTTGTGGGAATTTCTCACTTTCCTATTCTTATTATACGTCAAAACTGCAAAACAATCAACCTTACTGTAAAATTTGAAACAAAGTAAACAATATTGTTTTGTCCATATTCAATCAGACCATTGACGGAAATGTCACAGATTTTAATTTCTAAGTACAGACTTCGGGACAAATGAATTAAAAATAAAAAATTTCGACAAA
>JBLNDG010000250.1:0-10084 GCA_050261415.1 Caulobacteraceae bacterium
GCCTGCTTGCCATAGCCTGTGCAGCTTTTAGCGCCTCATCCCTTGAGTATTTTGGTATTCTTCCCGGAGGGGTTGCCTGGGCATCCCAGCGGCTCATATTTATTATTTCGCCCGTGCTTGCATCGATAGTGGCGCTCATGCTGGAACCATTGCCTGACTTTGAATTCCAGTATAAATACCACAGCTTTTTACCATAATTTGTCTCAGAATAGTTACTGGTGAAATCATAGTTCTCAGTACTGATATCAAAGGACTTCTTAGCCACTTCGATTGCCTGCTTCAGGTCCAGTTTTGCATTGCTGTCTGCGAAGACAGGCACTGAAAGTGTCATGGTGGCTAGCATAGCTATTAGTGTAATTAGTGACAGTATCCTTTTCATAAAATTCTCCCTTCTTTCTGTGTAACCTATATACACACCTCAAATGACTTTTGCATTAGAAAATTAATTCCTTTGCAGTTACATCTGTTTGACTGGATGCTATTCAAAAAAGTTCCACTCTTCCCACAAAGATGATAAAAATATATCACTTTCTCCTTATTGATGCTTCTTCGGTCTTTACGGACTGTGAAACCAGCTTTATTATGGTAGACAGCTCCTGCCCTGTAAGGTGCCTCCATCTGCCTACGGGTAAAGAGCCGAGCTTCACATTCATTATCCGTATTCTTCTGAGACTGGTTACATTGTATCCTAAAGCCTCACACATTCTTCTGATTTGGCGGTTCATACCCTCTGTAAGTATAATCCTGAAGGAATACCGTGAGATACCTTCAACCCTGCATTTCTTGGTTACGGTGCCCAGTATTCTTACCCCATTCGACATTGCCTCAATGAAATTTTCTGTTATAGGCCTATTTACAGTAACAATGTACTCTTTTTCGTGATTATTGCCTGCCCTTAAAATTTTATTTACTATATCCCCATCGCTTGTGAGAAAAATAAGGCCTTCAGATTCCTTGTCAAGCCTTCCTATAGGGAATATGCGCTTTGGATAGCCTATAAAATCAATTATGTTATCTCTTTCCTTGGTATCAGTAGTGCATACTATTCCAACAGGCTTGTTGAAGGCTAAATATACATAGGGGTCTTTAGCCTTCAGCGGTTTTCCGTCCAACTTGACCATGTCTCCGGGATTGACTTTGCTTCCTGTCTCCGCTCTCTCCCCATTTATTGTTACACGGCCCTGCTCAATGAGCTTATCTGCTTCTCTGCGGGAGCAAATCCCCTTTTCGCTGATGAACTTATTTATTCTGATGCCTTCACTTATGTCTGAATCATCATGCATCCTATTTTTCATATAGTATGTCCTTTCTAATTTGTTCAGAGCTTCGTACCGCGTGTAGAGTCAGGGTATTTCTGAAGAGCCATGATAATGCCGTATCGAACCCTGTACCGTATATCCATCAGTATATATTTTACTTATTTTTAGCAGATTAATCAATTTCTGTTTGACGTTTTCCAAGGGTGTTAAAGGATTTATGGTTAAACTCTGTATATACAATAAAAAAATGTAAATAATTAGATATGTAGGAAAGATAATGAAAGCTACTAATTTACCATAATAATAGCTTTTTGGAGGTGTGCATGTGGGGAAGAAAGAACAACGCAAAAACAAACTGAGAATTGCGGATGACAGCAAAACCCCTTCAGAAATCCACAGCATAATATTAAAAGGAGTTATATGCACATTGAAGACAATGTTCCTGAGCTATTATGTCTCGGAAAATATAGAGGCCCTTATGAAATACATTAATGAAAAGAAAATTATCAGCGCTGAGGAGTATAAAAGGCTGCTTTACGAAGCTAAGGATTTTTACCCTGTAATTATTTGTGCATTGTTTATAAACCCAATAAAAAAGCATACAAGAAATTTCAGGGATGTTGAGATATCAGCTGAATCAAAGAAGCTGCTCTTTGATGAATTATATGAAGAACTTAACGTTTTTTTTTCGGATTGGCTCTGCGACATAGAAGCAGACCCCTTGCTGTTTTACCGTTTGGCAGTGTCCTACAATAAGCCCTTTACCATGGACCTTTCCATAAAGCAGCATTTGGGATGCTGTTTGACTGCTATTGAGGAGCAGGTATTGAAGTTGCAGTATGTAGAAATAATATGCCTTTATGCGATAGAGCAGGTTGCAATACACTTGGGTTTGGCCGGACTTGATTATATCGATTGTTTTAAAGTAGCCAACATAAGTGAAAGCAATAACACACAGGAAATAATACAAGTGTAGTAATCAAATTGTATCGATACAATTTTCAATAAATTTTGATTAAGCGGTATAAAAAACCAGGGCACATGTTGTTCAACCCCGCGGCTCATGTATAATAAAGTTAGGGTATTAAATTGCGGGGGAGAGAAAACGGATGGATACGAAAAAAGCTAACTACAGCAGCACAAGTTCAAAAATTAGGGACATAGTGCAGGTCGGTTTATTATCAGCCCTTACATTCGTAGCCGCGATGGCTATTCATATACCGTACGGAAACGGCGGAGTCATACATTTAGGAGATAGTATGATATTCCTGACAGCAGTGCTGTTTGGCAGAAGATATGCAGCTATATCAGGTGCTATAGGCATGTCCTTGTTTGATGTTTTATCCGGGTTCTCGGTATGGGCGCCGTATACTTTCGTAATAAAGGCAGTCATGGGACTTATAACTGGCAGTATCGCTTATAGCGGCAGTTCAAGGGGAAACAGCAAGGTTAAAAATCTGATCGGAATGCTGCTGGCAGGTATCTGGATGTGTTTCGGATATTATATTGCCGAAGCAATAATAACAAATAATATGGTTGCACCAGTAGCTAGCATTTTTGGCAATGTGGTTCAATTCGGAGCAGGAGCGGTAATTGCATTTGTAATTATAGCCGGAATTAAAAAGACCAGCTATTTCAACAATAGGTAAGCTATAACAAATTTAATATAATTCAGCAAAAAAGCCATGTATATCGGCAGTTAATGCCAGTATGTGGCTCTTTTTTTCTAATAAATACAACTTTTTTGACATCGAACTGTAACCAAACTAGTTTACATAATTGGTATAATAATAGTTGTACATAGCGTATAATTTTGCAGCATCCTGCTCTGAAGCTTGTTTGCCATCGTTCAGTCAAGCAGGCACATGACAATACAGGATGTTGGGAAATTTGTGTTTTTAATCCAGAAAGGGGTAGATTATGAGGAAGAAAAAGCAAAACTTAATAATTTTATTTATAACTTCAATATTTATAGTTGGAATGTTGATGCCTGCATTTGCCGCATCCACAACTACAGACACCAATGATGCTCCTTTGCTGGACAAGCAGGAAGGGTTGCGAGAGCTTTTGTACGTCGAAGACAACTCGTATTATTTCAAGGATATAGCAAACTATTGGGCAAAGGCATCACTGTATGAATTGAGCTATATGGATATACTGAAAGGCTATGGAGATAATACAATAAGACCGGATTTGGCAATCAGCAGAGAAGAATACGTTGCATTGCTCGTTAGAGCGCTGGGACTTCCAGTGTCTGATACTTATGAGCAGAGCTATACGGATATAACGGAAAAAAATTGGAGCAGCAAGTACATTGCAGCAGCAAAGAATAATGGTCTGCTGACCATATTCCCGGGCTATTACTTTTATCCATATAAAAAAATAACCAGGGAGGAAGTGGCTGTTATCACAGCAAAAGCTGTTGAAGGAACTGTTGCAACCGGTGAAAAACTTAGCTTCAAAGACGTACCGCAGTATTACAGGTACAAAGACAGTATTGACAGAGTATCGGAACTGGGAATAGTTACCGGACTTCCCAATGGTAATTTCGACCCTAAGGGTAACTTTACCAGAGCACAGGCTGCTGTGGTTATACAGAGGGTTTTGAACACCACGAATCCTGCAAAGGAGACCGCTGACCAGAGTCTTGAATCTATGGCGGTCAATTATGGAAAAAGTATTATAGTTGCATTGAACACAGGGGATTACAGCTTTACGGATCCATTATCCCTTTCAATAGGAAGGGAAAACAAGCTTAATTCCAAAACAGCGGATTTGTTGAAATACAACTATTCCACAGGTAGTTTACACACCAAGAATATAAACAGTGAAAGCGCCCAGGTGCTGAGTAAATCCCAATACTTGGCCAAAGTTGAGTTGTCTTATGTATTAACAATTGGGGATGATGAAATCTCATCCGAGGTTTACAGCTTCAAAAAGCAGGTATTGCTGAAGAATCTTGGAGATGGGCAATGGGCTGTATATAACAGCGTGCCGGAATTCGGCAGTGATATTATTGGAGCAGGAGATAAAATCAATATGACCTGGCAATACATCGACCAAGCTACTCCTGACATGTCCAACGTAAAGAAAATCAACGGTATGAACGTAATTTCACCAACCTGGTTCACACTGGCAAACGAACAGGGAAGCCTGTCGGACAGGGCGAGTCTTGCATATACAAGCTGGGCTCATAAGAACGGTTATGAAGTATGGGCGCTTGTTGACAATGGTTTTAATTCATCAAGGACAAGCCTGGTATTAAATAACGCAGTGCTGAGGTCGAAGCTTGAAAATGATATAATCAGCAAAGCAAAACAGTATAGAATTGACGGTATAAATATAGACTTTGAAAACATGTACACAAAGGATAAAATTGTATTCACACAGTTTATGAAGGAGCTTTCACAGAAGGCAAAAGCAAATAACCTTGTGCTTTCTGTAGACGTGTCGGTAATTACTTCAAACTCGAACTGGTCAGAGTGCTTTGACAGGGCTGCTCTTGCCAAAGTAGTGGATTATATGGCTGTCATGGCTTACGACCAGCATTGGGACGGCAGTCCTGTAAGCGGCTCTGTAGCCCAGCTTTCCTGGGTGGAAGACAGTGTGAAAAGAATATTGCAGGAGGTTCCCAGAGGGAAGCTTCTACTGGGAGTTCCTTTTTATACAAGGCTTTGGAAAGAGGTGTACGTGAACGGAAAGCTCACAGTTACATCAACAGCCATATCAATGGAAAAAGCTGAACGTATCATAGCAGATAACAACGCTGTAAAAACATGGGATGCAGTAAGCGGACAATATTATGCTACCTATAAGTCAGGCGGTGCCACATACAAGATTTGGCTGGAGGATGAAAGGTCAATACAAATGAAAGCGCAGCTTGTAAACAAGTATCAGCTCGCCGGCATTGCGTCGTGGAAGTACGGGCTCGAAAAACCGGCTGTATGGAACGTAATCGCAAGTACGCTGAATATCGGGGACACATACTAGAGAAAATAAAAAAGGCTTCTATTGAAGCATCTTAACGGCCAAGGAAGCCTTTTATGAAATGCATTTAACGGAAAGTGTCACACTGGAGGTTTTCTCATAAGAAAACCTTACATTGATGTTGTGGGTGTAACGAACTTGTTTCGTGGGCCCACATCGGAAATTTATACTTTCCTATGCATTATAAAAAAACTGCTCTTGACGGGCAGTTTTTTTGCCCATATATGGTAAAATAAATATGCAATTTAACGTAAAAGGAATGAGGCACAATGAAAAAGGCGGCATATGCAATAGTAACACTGGCTCTATTATATTTGGCTGCATCCATAATAAATAATACTTTTTATATTTATAAACCTTTCAAACTGGGCATGAATTGGGCTGATTTGCGGCAGACCGAGGAGGAAAAAAACTGTCTGCAGTTTATCGAAAGGGAAATGGATGAAAGTAGCTATGGAATTTATACCAATTATCTGGATAAAACGGAAGCCACTGAATTGGCAGGCGGACATGCGGTGTTATCCGAATCTGAAGGCATCATAATGCTCTATAGTGTGCAAAAAGGTGACAAGGCCATGTTTGATAAGCATTTCAGCATTGTAAAAAACAATATGACGATGAAAAGCGGCCTGATAAGGTGGAGAATAAACAGGAATAGCGGGCTGTTACCCGCTAGTTCCGCATCCATAGATGATTTAAGGATAATAAGAGCGTTGTTTTTTGCTTACGACAGGTGGGGAGACAAGGAATACAGGAAAATGCTTGTCAAGGTTGCAAGAGCTGTCCGCAGTAAGGAATTATACCAGAATTGTCTTGTGGATTTTTATGATGAAAACATGAATACTAAAGCAAAGACCCTTACTTTGTCGTATATTGATCTATATACCGTTGAACTACTCTCCAGGCTGGACAGCAAATGGAACAAGGTACGGGCAAGCGGAGATGGAATAATTAGCGGTGCGCGCATTTCTGAGGAGTTCCCTTTATATCACAAAAGCTTTGACATCGACTCAGGCAAATACAGCGATGACAGTGAGATAAATATAATCGATTCACTGCTTGTGGCTTTGCACCTGAGTGAGGTATCGGAGAGACCGGATGAAGTACTGAAGTGGATAAAGGGGCAGTTGGAGGAAAACCAAGGTGTATTTTTAAGCTATGATGCCCGTACGGGACGTCCTACTTCCAACAATGAGTCCACAGCTGCATACGGAATAATTGCACAAATAGCAGCAAATACAGGTGATTTGGAGCTTCAAAAAAAAGCTGAAGAAAAAATGCTCAAATACCAAATTACCGATGCAACCAGCAAGTTATATGGAGCTTTCGGAACGGAAATAAAAAAGGAGGTATACTCCTTTGATAATCTTCAAGCATTATTAGGACTGCAAAAATATAAATATATTAAAGTTAATGAATAATATTTTTGATTATGCTCATAATAATCTCATAGGGTACGTAACAGTTGAGCCAAGACTTATATATGTTCCGAAAGGGATGTATATAGGTCGGCCAAAGATTGTATATTGGTCAAACGGCTGATATACTGTCGGCGGGAAGATTCTATATGGTTGGGAAAGGTTTTATTACAGTCGACCATTATTGATTGTAATAGGGTCCCAACCTATCATATAGGGTCGAGCTAAAATCATACGGAGTGCTGAAGGTCATAGACTTCTGGTTGCACGCAGCCGAGAGGTTGCATGCAGCTATGCAAGTATTTCGTATGGTTGAACAACCCATTATCATAGGTAATGAACTGTTTGATCATGGTCGGAAGATCATGGTTGGGCAATAAGTTATCTATGGTGGTGCAAGGTAGATTGTTACGTGCTCTTATTTTTTTGCAGGTATACCAAAATCTTACTCAAAAAATTCCAAAGTATTGCTTATGCCTTTTATATGTTCCTTGTCTGCCCAGATAATAAGAAAATTATATATAGTACCTGAAATTTCAACCGGTTTGCCATATCGGATTATTAGGGCGGATTGACCATGCATCTCCCTTGGTTGGTCCGGCGATGGTATTATGATACACGCTTCAAGTCCATTCACTACAGCTTTGCTTATTGCGGGGTGTGAACCATAGGGTTTCAGCCTATGGTGCGCCTCCCTGTTGCAAATTTCTTCAATATCAGAATCTGAGGCAATTGCAGATATCTGAAAGAAACCATCCACACCCTCATACCTTTCATTATCTACTCCGCTCCATAGGTACGGATACATGAAGCTTACCCCGTATGCACTGCTTGAAAAGGTATCCCAGATTCTTGGTATGCATATGCTTTGCCCGACAAGAAGTGCATCAGGATTGATATTGGGGTTGGCATTCATGAGTGAATTAAGACTTATATTGAATCTGCCGGCTATAGAATAAAAAGTATCTCCCTTGCCGACAACATGGGTAGTTGCTCCTGCAGAGCAATTTGCCGGCGGTATTACCAGGGGTATGCATATTACCTGGCCTGGAGCGATGGATTCAGGGTTCAGGCAAGGGTTTGCATCCAGAAGGTCATCCATGGAAATATTGTATAACCTGGAAATTTTATAGAAAGTATCACCTTCACGTACTGTATAACTATTCCCTCTCCAACATTGAGGGCATTGCCCTGCTGAAAAATCGAACAATATAATCACCTCACCCAATTGATTGATATAAGCTGTATATTTTCTATGCCGGCAAAAAACCGCAATTTATATAATATATTCAGTGAACATATAGAAGTATTACAGAAAAAGATGCCTTATTAGAACACGGGCAGCTTATTTAGATGCAAAGCCATGCAATATTTGGGAGAAATAAGAATATACCTATAATAAACATATTTTATGGGAGGGTTCAAGTATGGCTGAGTTATTTCAGCGGATAGACACTATTTTTATCAAAGTACGTGATATGGATAAAGCTGTTGAATGGTATACCAAGACTCTTGGGTTAAAGCTCAAGTGGAGAAATGATGAGGGAGGATATGCGGCGATAGAGATAGGAGGAGCACCCATAACTTTTGTATTGGATAAGGATAATGAAAATTTCAGGCCTTATGAAGAATCACCATTTATAATATACGTAAGAGATATCGAAGAGGCTCGTAATAGTCTGACAGCCCAAAATGTCCAGGCAGGACCTATCGAGACCCTTTATGATTCAAAATGGTTCTGGTTCAAGGACCCGGACGGTAATGTAGCAAGGGTGTGCCATTACAAGGAATAAACAATATATAACTGCAAGTATTTACACAAAAGTCCGGGCAGACAACGCCCGGACTTTTATCTGTCTTGTATCGGCCCCAGCAAATAAAAAGCTGACTAATAAGAAAAACTATATCAAAACATATTGATTAACATAGCGGGAGGGCTTTACATGGCACAATCAATATTATATGCGGCACTCAGAGCCGTATTTGCATACTTGCTTTTTTTGAGCATGTCAAGGCTGGTGGGAAGAAAGGCGATTTCCCAGTTTACTTTTTTTGATTTCGTAGCATCGATTTCCTTGGGTTCTGTCACGGCAAATCTCGCAATGGGACCTCAAAGCAACTTTTATTCCACTGCAACGGTATTGGTTGTTTTTTCATTGCTTGCTACTATAAGCGGCATAATTCATATGAAAAGCTTCAAAGCAAGAAAGCTGTTGAATTCCGAACCTGTAGTAGTTGTGGATAAAGGACAGATTGTAGAGCAGAACATGAAGAAAATCAGGATGTCAATTGATGATCTTACCTCACTGCTTAGGGATAAAAACGTATTTAATATGGCAGATGTTGAATTCGCGATAATGGAGAATGACGGAAAACTCTCAGTGCTTCCCAAATCGCAAAAACAACCGCTGACCCCCTCGGATTTTAATCTCTCTCCCCCTTACAGGGGCTTGACTAAGGATATAATTATTGACGGCAATATAATGCATGAGAATTTAAGAAGCAGCAGCCGCGATGAAAGTTGGCTTCTTAACGAACTTGGCAAGCAAGGTATCAGCGATGCAAGCCAGGTGTTCTATGCCGGAATTGACTCATCTGGAAGCCTTTATATATCAAAAAAGCACTCCTCTGTTGAAAAACATGGCCAACATGGAATTGAATAATTGGAAATTATTTAGCAACTCATGGTATAATAAAAGAAAATTGGAAATAATGTTATATTCCATGTGCTTAAAAAGGTAGATAGAGAAGGGTGGAGTGAGGCATGAAGATACTTATTGCGGAAGATGATATGGCAAGCAGAAAGTTCCTTTTTGAATTTTTGTCGCCTTATGGGACCTGTGACTTGACTGTAGATGGATTGGAAGCAGTGGAAGCATTTATTATGGCATTGGACGATGGGCAGCCATACGATCTGGCAATTTTGGACATAATGATGCCGAGAATGGACGGGCTTAAAGCTCTTAAAGCTATTCGCAGTATTGAAGCAGATAGGGAAATAAACGAATCCGGGTTGGTAAAGGTTATAATCGCCACTGCATTGACTGGTACCAAAGATGTGTTTGATGCACTTACAACAGGTTGTGAGGCCTATGCTGCCAAACCTGTTGATATTAATAAAGTGCTGAAAATAATAAGAAGCTTCGGCCTTATAGAGTAACTTCTTGATTGCTTGAACTATACAAGCTGAAAATAACATAATGGAGGTATACAACGATTTCTTTTCAAGATGTGGTTTCGGCAATGGAACGCATAAGAGAATATGTTCACACGACTCCGTTGGAGTTATCAACAAACCTCAGTGGAGACGGCAGGAAGGTATATTTGAAGCTGGAATGTCAGCAAAGACTGAAAAGCTTTAAGGTTATGAAGAATATCCTGCAGAGCCCTCCATCTGCGATGCCCTTATTGGGGGGGTAG
>JBLNDG010000251.1:0-10732 GCA_050261415.1 Caulobacteraceae bacterium
TCGGATAGAATCTCCAGTACGACTTTAGCTTTGAATTCGGCAGTGTAATTATTTCTCTTTCTCATAGTTCTAGTATAACTTACTTTTTGGATTTTGTGTCTCACCCTATGGGAGCATTATACGTGGATACATAAAGGCCTTTGCTTCATTTATCGGAATAGCATAGTTTAAATTCTGCCCTTCAATTTCTCCGGCATAAGTTATCCCTATAACTTGCCCTTGCATATTGAATAAAGCGCCCCCACTGCTGCCATGAGATGTTGGAGCAGATATTTGTATATCCTTTAACCCTTTGCCCGTTCTATAAAGATTATTTCTTATACTACTTACTATCCCGGTTGATACGGTATTTTGTAACCCTAGTGGGCTTCCAATTGTTACAATATTTTCACCTATAGCAAGCTTGTCCGAGTCACCAAGAGGCAGCGCAGGAAGGTTTTCAGCCTTAATCTTTAATACTGCTATGTCCTGATCTTTACTACCGTTCACCATACCCAAAACAGGGTATTTCTTATTATCCGACATAACCACTTCTATTTTTGCTGCTCCGTCTATTACATGATAATTTGTCATAATCTTACCGTCAGCCGATACTATAAAGCCTGATCCTAGTTTTAAAACCTCATTTTTATCATTTAGAATATTTATTAATACCACTGATGAAGCTTGTTTTGCAATTTCCTGTACTGTTAATTCCTTGTCTGCATATACAACTGTGAGCAACATACATATAATAACCAATATCGAAATAAAGCGTTTCAATTAGCTCACCCCCATTTTACTTTCTTAACTATTATATCATATATATTACAGTAATAACCATATTTGTGATCTTGCCATGACCTTGCCATATTAAATCTTAATTTTAGGTTTTCCATATTCTCATACTTAATATCCTTATTATGCCATATCAACCAAGCAAATAATGAAGGCTACTTGCACTATTAACATATTTAAGCGTAATTAAAAAATACTATAATAAAAAAGAGCGTTTTATCGCTCTAATTCTTAATGCTTTATTAGTCTAGTTTCCCCTCAATAATTTTATGAAAATCAAAGTTGCCATCCTTAAAATATCTTAAATCTTGTATTGTTGCCCGTGCACGCTCAATGTTTTCAATAGCAGGTTTCAACTCATTTATATTAATAACATCAATATTTTCTGGAACTTTATCATCTGGAGTATAATGACCTATTCCGTTTTCGAATAAGGTTTTACTTACTTGGTTTTCAGGATACAGGAATTGCAAGTCTTTTATTAGTGCGTTAACTAGCACTAATTTATTTATAGGTGTTTCCCTTACTAACAGCATAAGATCCGGCAGTTCCATTCTCTCTGAAACCACTTTTACAGCAGCTTCTAGTACAAACCATTGTTTAATTACCTCAATAAACTCTTGAACTTTATCTAGAACCATCCTGCCAGCTTCAGTCTTTGAATATCCTATTTGTATTGTGTCAAGAATGCTTTGCTCAAGATCATTAATTATTTTTGTATCTTTTTTATAACTAGACAACTTAAATTTTATAGACTCGCTGTTTTCATTGATAATAATTGAGACAATTTGAATCGCTATCAGTTGAAGTTCTTTTGTAAATATTGTAGCCAAATCAGACATTCTAGTAATATACTCAAATAGTCTTCTACATGAATTATATATTTGAATATCATAACTATCTGTTAATTGATCCTGAAAGTATATTATTTCTTGTTTAGAAAATAACGGTTCAGTTTCTTCTCTATGTTCCTCATATATCTGTTTAAGCTCATATAGCAAGCCCTGCATCATCATTCGCCCGACATCATACCCGCTTAACTTACTTTTATTCAATATATTCGTTATGTTTGCAGCCTTCATATTATTTCACTCCTATCTTTTTGTTAATAATGCTTTAATCTCATCAAGTTTCTTTTCAAGCGTAGTAGCCTCATAAGCTTTAAGGATATTGTTAAGTACGTTTATCTCTCTATTTGATTGAGTTGGAGAGATTTCACCTTCCCTAATCCTTTCAAGTAGCCCCACTAATTCTCTTGTGATATCCTTACTGTCTATTTCTTGCATACTTTTGTCAGGTGATACGTCGATAAATTCTTCTTTCAACTCATTCATATATTTTAGTTTTAAGTCTAACAATTTATCAGCTGATAAGTCGCTCAGATCCTTATCCTCTATAGCTTTACATATCTTTTTAAGTGTTTCTCCTAACTGTTTTATGCGGGCACCTTTAAGCATAAAATAGTTGTTATATAACTCTTCAAGCTTCTCTTTTTTGAGATCTGCGATACTATGTTTAAGTTCAGCGTTCCATTTACTACAGGTTGCTCTTGATATACCAAGATTCTTTTCAATTTCTCTGTATGACAGTCCTTGTGCCCTCAACTCAATGAATTTAAGTTTTTTTTCAGAGCTTTCCACATTTATCGCCTCCTAGCCTTTTTCCGTAGGTTCCATAAAATTAAGGTTCCCCTAATTCCATTTTAGGGGTACGAATAGTATCCATACCCCTTATTTAATACCTAACTGTGGCAGTATAATCTTCTCCTTTGCCTCCTGGCTTATCTTTGTCAATATACTCTGAAGCTTCTTTGCCTGTTCTTCCGGAGGAAGCTTTCTGAAAGCAGGAGACTTTGCAAACTCGTTAAATGTCTTTAATGTTTCCTCTCCCATATACTTCTGAAGCGCTGTAACCTGATTAGGTAACAGATTAATCCTTTTACCTCCACGCATTATGTAGGTACTTGCAACCCTCGGGAATTGTATCTTTTCTCCACTCTTTTCATATATATCGAGCACCATCTCTGCTGCCGGTGTTGGATCATATTTGCTAACATAAGCCGGGTTTAGGAATACATTTAACAAGTTATTGCTGTCACCCTGGTATGTTTCCTTTACCTTACCCAGTGTTGTTATTCTTGGCTGCAGTGACTTTGATAATATAGGCAGCCTTGCCTTTACCATATTACCGGCTTCTTTCCCATAATCCGGGCTGTAATAATTCCTGGTTGTGTTATCGGTAAGCTGTTTAACCTGGTTCAATATTGAAGGTGTAAAGGAAGCTGGAGCCCCTTGCGCTACATTAGCGATATTCTTCACCGGATCATAACCGCCGGTTAGTTTTTGTACTCCGGTTAATAGAGGCTGCTCAACTAATGTATTTAAACCGCTTACTGAAGCGTCTACCAATGTAGTTAATAAATCTGCTGTATTCCCTTTGCTCTGCCCTACATTTGCACCTATGCCTAACATAATACTTGTTGGAGCTGCCCAATCCCAACTTACATAAGTATCGCCTTTCTTTGGCTTTGCGTCCTCCGGGTTATTGCTGTTTATATACCTTTGCAAAGCTGTTGTATTAAGTCTGTATTCACCCTGACCTATATCCCTTTTAAGGCTTGCCACGTCATAGTCCTTATCTGGAGCGCCGGTCACTAAACCTAATTTATTGAGCTGATACCCTAAAACTATAAGCCCGGTTCCTGTAGCACCTCTGGCTAATGCGTCAACAAATTCCTTTTGATTGAATACTTTACCCCTTAATGGTTTAGTTGCTTCGTTTATGGCTTTAATAACCGATACAGGACTGTAGTCTATACCTCTTGCAAGAATGTTGGCCGGTGTTTTGCTGTACTTCAATACCAGATCACCTAAGCCCCACTCCGTTGTGCCGGTAAAGAAGCCTGACACTCTGTTCAATCCCTCTTTTAAGCGTTTGAAGCCTTCA
The DNA here is from genome assembly GCA_050261415.1 of Caulobacteraceae bacterium. Taxonomy (GTDB): domain Bacteria; phylum Bacillota; class Clostridia; order Lutisporales; family Lutisporaceae; genus JBLNDG01. The sequence continues at coordinate 3,724 of JBLNDG010000251.1, forward strand.
CTTAAACCGTTGGAGTCTTGGAAAGTCCTATACTTAGCAATCTTATCTGCTATTTCTATCATACCGGGTGTAGGCTCCGTAACCCCTGCTATTTTCATTTGCTGCCTTAAGCTTTCCGCTTTTGCTGCGTCAGAGAATGCAGCGTCCGTTGCTCTTAATCCTACATTTAAACCGGTTTCAAGCTTTCCCAAAAGTGTATTCCTTTTGAATGTGTTCCCTGATCCTAATTCAAATTTAGTTCCTAAGCCTCTTGTATCTATACCCTGTAATGCGTCCTCTACAGCTTCAACAAAGCCCTTTGCGCCTGCCTCTGCTTGTGTTTTCAAGCTAGGCATTATCGTTGTCCTTTGCCCTGTTAATTTGCTTACCACTGCGTCAATAGGCGTTCCTATGGCATTGCTTATGTTTTCAAGGCCGCCAAATATCGCATTTCCTATAGTGTTTCTCACCATAGTCTTTGGATTTAAAAGCTGCGCCATAGTCTGTATGGTTGAAACCTTACGCCATACACTCTTTGGAATCTGCTCGTCTATATCTCTCAATACTTTTGCAATTTCTACTGTTTTTGCCCTGCCTTCAGGCATAGCGTTTATTTTGGTCATTCTCTCGGTTATATCCATGGCAAAATCCTCAGTCATATAAACTCTTTTAACAAGCTTGCTATAGCCTTCCTTCGTCAATTGATTATTCACCTTATCAAATAGCTTTTGAGTATATTTAAGCATTCCCTCAGGCGTCAACCTTCCCCACATTGACAAAGCCTGTATAGCCTGTCCGCTTTCTGTTGCCTTCCTGCTTATGTTCTCTATAATGTCTATAGCTTCACTGTACCGGCCTTCCCCCTGTAGTTTTCTTACAAGCTCCATTCCTATAGCATTATTCTCGGCTGTAGCCGGACCGTCTTTTGCTCTCCTTATAGCCTCGTCATAGTTGCTATTTATAACCTGTCTTGCCCTTTCTAAAGTGTCAACATTTGCTAAAGGATTATATAGAAGAGGCTTTTTCTTTAATTCCTGCTTCATTTCCGGATTTAATAATGGTGAGTTTAACACTGTTTTCTTTAAACTCTGTTCCTTTCCGTTAATAACCGGTTTTAAAGCTGTTGGAAGAAGTGGCTTTAATTCCTTTGGCTTTTTATCGAGTCTAGGAAGTTCAATATTTTTAGGCTTTATCTCCGGAGGTTTTAAAGCTGTTGCTGCTGCCTGTTCTGCTGTTTCAGCACCGACTTTATTAGCCCCTAGAAACGGGTTTGGTGTTAATGTTGGCTTGTTTAGCTTTGGCAAATTAGTAACCCCTGCAGCATTAGAAAGGTTACGCCTGCGTCCTATTTCGCTTACGCTTATGCCTTTTTCAGCATCTTCAATATTCTTTATAAGATTGTCAAGGTCAATGCCTAATTCGGGCTTTATGCGTGCCATTTCATCAGTTCTAAGTTCGTTAGTCTGGAAGTGGTTCTGTATAGTTTCAATGGCATTGTTGTACTCTTCTATTGCCTTGTCCAGGGCTGTATTTTTTACTTTATATGTGCCTTGGCTTACTATTTTAGTATTAGGAGTTATATCTGTATTTTTTGCTGTTACAGGTACTTTTTCAAGTATACCGTTGCTCAACCTGTCAGATATGGTCTTTGCAACTTTACCTAACCCCTTACCTATTAACGGTAAAGCAGCGTCAGCAATAGCACCATAGGCAGCACCTTTGACAACTCTATCATTGAATTCTTGCTTTGTATCTCCTGCTACTGCACTTGTGGCTAAATCTATAGGTACTGAAGCAATAGCACCCTCTAATACATTCTTACCTACATTTAATGCGCCTTTTGCAAGCGCACCTGTAGCTTTTTTGGCTAATGGTGATACTAATTTGTTAGCGATAGGAGCAGCAACCTTGTTTGTAACGCTTAAAGGGATAGTATATCCTAATACAGAGCCTATTGCGCTTCTTATAGGCGCTTTTTTATTAAGTTCTTGAAGAGCCTCGTTATTACGTTCCAACAAGCCTAATGTAGGAACATTTGCAGCATTTACAAATACCGGAGCAAAAGGATTATCCGGTCTTTTTAAACCAGCCGGTGCCAATTTTCCTTGCTGCACTACTGTCCTCTGCTGTCGGTCATTTTTTATTTTGGGGAGCTGCATCGTTGGTGTAATTTTTTTGCCTAGTTGTGGTAATCTCTCGTCATATTCAATATCTTGTAATGCCCTGCCCCCTATTCGCTTTGTTGGAATATTTAATCCTAAGGCTGATACTTGCTCCGGGGTTTTGCTCACCATATTTTTAACTATACTAGGGGTTACAGCGGCTTGTATCTTTTCGCTTTGAGTTTGATTGTATTGCTTATTTGTTGGAGTCCAATACTTGTACTGAGGGTGTAAAGGGTCCACATACTTGTTATATTCTACTTTCCCCAAATCATTTAATTTATCGAAGTCTATTAAATTCCTATCTGCACCATAAGTCCAGAAGGCCTTTTTCTGATCCTCTGTCATTGCATTATAGTATTTAATCCCCTTGCCCCCATGCTCCCAGGCTTTCTTTGCCTGTTCCAATGTAGGAATTTTCCCTGGCTCCCATTGATATTTCACAGGGTTTGTATTAGAGGCTATATTTAATTGCTGTTTGGGTTGATTATCCCAGGGATATTTTGCTGCTACATTGATTTCTTTTCTTGGTTTCACAGCAGGAGGATTCAGATAATTATCATATTTACCAAGTGCCACAGCCTTAGGCTCTGCGCCGGCATTTACAGCACTTATCTGCGACAGCCAGCGTCTGGCCCTAAATACTGCCTGTTCATTTCCGTACTTTTTATACAGTTCTATCCTTTGGCCTACTCTTTCTTTCTCCTTTTCAAACTCCGCATTATTCCTAAACCTCGGAAGCTTCGCCACCCAATTGTTATTCAGTTCTGGATACTCATCATTCAACTCTTTTTTTATCGGCATCAATAGTCACATCCTTATTCTAATTTTGTGTTCTGAATCTCCCCGATTTTGAGGAGATTGATTTACACTTTCATATACTCCTCGTACTCTTTAAGCTTATAGTCGAGCATGTCCTTTTCTCGAGCAACATAGTCCGGTATAGGCTCAATCCGGAATACCCAGAGGTCGTCCATTTCTTTTGTTATTTCACAATGTTCACTATCCGGGCAGAAGCTTACACATGCAATCCCTCCACCTTCAAAATTGAACTTGATGTCAATATAATCTTCTCCACCGCCGTCATAACCGACTTCTGGATCTGGATCACCATACATCATATGTCCTGATTCAACCTCGATCCTCATCACATCAGAATAATAAGCATTTCCGACTGCAAAGTTAATACCTTTTGTGTCTTTGAACATCTCCATTACCTTCTCTTGGTTATACTTTGTTAAATCAATTCTCATTTCTTTATCCTCCATTCATTAATTTCTAGCAAGCTCTTTATTCTCGCTATTCCACTTTTTTATAGATCGTAATTGATTATTAATAACAGCATATTTTAAAGCTGTACAATATCCTTCACGCCTTAACTCATCAAGTCTCTGTTTGATAGCGTTGAATTCGGCTCTATCAATTAGAATTTCATTCTTTAGTACCTGCCTCTCCCTGAAATTCAGATATCTTTTTAAACTTTCATAAGACATGTTTATAATATTATCCATATACTTACACTCCTCACATAAATGGGTTGCCATTATCTCCATGCTCAACAAATCGTCTGTATTGTGTTAAAAAATCCAATTGAAACTGCCCTGCAGCTCCATGCCTGTTTAGAAACATATTTATATCAACAATATCAGCAATGACCTTCTCACCACCAAAGTTATACTTTAAACTGTTCTTTTCATTTCTATCGTTATAGTAAGCATCCCTATACATCAATAGGAGTCCATCCGCATCCTGCTCAAAACTACCGGAGTCTTTTAAGTCACTCGGTAATGGTCTCTTATTTTGCCGCTCCTCAACACTCCTGTTTACCTGCGCCAATGCAAGAATACATAGATTATAGTCTTTAGCAATATTCTTTAAATCTCTACTTATTTGTTCCAACTGATAGTTTCTTGAAAGCCTATTGTCGCCTTGAATAAGCTGTACATAGTCTATTACTATTAATCCAACTGGGCCTTTGCTTTTTCTGCTGAACTCCTTTTGTATAAGCTTAAGGGAGGTAATAATCTGCGGTATAGTACGAACTTTATCCTCTATCCATAAATTTAACTTGCTGAGTCCGGTACAAGCTTTTGTCATCCTGTCAAAATCCGCTTCCTGCAAAGTCCCTGTTTGTTCTTTCATAGAATCTAACCTTGCAGCCTGGTATAACAACAATCTCATTAATTCTTGCTTTGTCATTTCAAGTGAAAAAACAACTGTTGGCACCTGCTCTGCTGCAGTTGACGCTATCTGCGAGAAAAGCGACGTTTTTCCGACCTTTGGACGCGCACCCAAAACATAATACCTTCCCGGTTGCCATCCTCCCGTAAGCCTGTCCAATTCAGAAAAACCGGAGGATATACCTGCAAGCCCTTTTTTACTATTCCGCTCCTCAATTTCCGTAAGAGTGCTATCCAATAATTCAGGTACAAATCCATTTTCAATGCTCTTGTTTGAACTTAACCTTTGTGTACAATTTACAAGCTGTTCTACTACTGTATTAATTCCTTCTTCTGTCAGCGCTTTGCTTTGTATGCTTTTTATAATATTGGCCGCTTTGCGTTTTACTGCATTGCTTGTTATAATATTTATATAAGGTGTTAAGCTGGCCGGGATAAATGAATTTGTCACCATGTTCCCCAACATCGCAAATTCTATCATTCCACTTGCTTCGCCTTTTTCTATTTGATTCATCACAGTTATAGGAGTAGCTTCAATATTGCAGGAGTATAGATACTTAATTGCTTCATATATCGATTTATATGGTTCTATGAAATCATCCGGTTCAATCCCTGTTTCCAATTCTTCTATCAAATCATTATTGGCCATTACTGCTCCTAAAACAGCCTTTTGTGCTTCTTCTGCCGAATAACTATCCATTACCTCCACCCCCACGTCGGCTTTTCTTCTGCTTCTACATAGTTAGCGTCCAGGTAATCTATATATCCGCTATTAAAGAATGTGCTCCCATTTTGCCAGTACTGCATGTCTGTTTCTGCCTTTTCTTTCTTGTATCGTTCTATAGCCCTAGTCATTTCCTCAATGCCGATCCTAAAGAGCTTTTTCTTTTGGTTATCGCTAACTTGGCCTTTGCCCTTCTTTTTAGGATATAATTTCCAAATAGATTCAAAAAACTCTTCATGCTCATTTTTCTTTAATTCTTTCTTTAAAGTATTTATTTGTTGGTGGAAGTGTTCTTCTACTGTAGTATGGAATAACTGTTCCTCTGTTGTATCCTGTTTTCGTTCCTCTGTAGAAGTACCGTTCACCTGTGGAAGTATTGTTCCATACCCCCATTTTTCAAAATCCTTGTTGAAAGCTAGTGTTTTCGGCGTTGTATATGTAGAATTTTTAGCAACCTTTATGATATTCATTTCAACCAGCTTATTAAGTTCTTGAGATATAAAACGTTTGCTTAGCCCCGTTGCCTTTGCAATATAAGACTCTGATATTGTATGTTCTTTCCTACCGAAACCATATGTGTTGCGCCATATAACTACAATAATTCTAAGCTGCGTCCCATTAAGTGGCAGTCTAATAATGTTTTCAAGTATCTCATTTGCAATTCTCGTATATCCTTTTTCAAGCTGTACATTTGCCACCTGTCACCACCGCCTAGAATACTTTTCTCAGTTTGCCATATGAGTCAAATTTTTGTTCTACATCTTCTGGTGGATTCTTGAAAAATTCCTCCAAATAATCAATATCAATTAGATATTTCGAACCTGCCTTATGCGTTTTTATGCGTCCTGACTTCGCCAGTTGCCGGAGCCACCATTCAGTGACACAACTACTTGGATCTTGTTGTTTAATATATTCTATAGCAGATTTTATTGTTCGCATTCTTGCCATTTTCTAAGCCTCCTTCACATTACTACTGTATTCCGGAAATAGTTCTGACTCATCCATATTTAACACTTCAGCTATCCTTTTTCTCCAACCTGCATAAAAAGGTCTTTTCCCATTTACAGCCAGATAATAATCTCCAGATTGTACATTTGCTAACATTAACATAGTTGAAATCGAAATGTTCTTCTTGTCGCAAGCGGTTTTTATTCTAGCTTTTAGCATGTTCATAAAATCTCCCTCCTTTGGATAATATATATTTTGTTTAAATATTTTCTCATTTATAAGTTAGCATTTCCTTGACATGTTGTCTAGGTGTGTGAGATAATATTTATAGGTGTTATATATAATTCCAAATTTACACCTTAATTATTTTCTAACCGGAGGCTTGCTTTATGAATATTACTTTTTCAAACAAAACTGAGTATTTCAGAGATGAAGAAAATAATATCATTTTTTCAAATCCAGTAGGAACATCAATGATAGATTTCATTGAACTTGATTTTTCACAAATTAATGAAATTACAAATGAACTACTTAATGAAGTAGATATTGATATAGAAAAAGAAGAAATCTCGCACGGCACAGTGTTTAAGGCAGAACGTTTAATTTCTACAATTATTGAAAAACATATTTACCTTAAAAAATTTAGGGTGCCATTTTTTTATGGAGCAGATTATTTGCTTAGTAAAAAAACAGATTTTAAAAAGACTAACTGGGAAATTCGAAACTTTGTTACAACTTTGAAAAGATCAATTGATAATATAAATAGGGTTCAATCTGAATTCAAAACAATTATAGAATATTGTTTTCTTAATGCTAAATCAGAGAGTTATCAGAAATTGAATCCTTACCAAAGGTACTACTATTTTATAAATTACAAAGAAAAACGAATTAAAAAAAAGGAAGAATTCGATAAGGGATATGCAGATAGAAGAATTAAATTTGATAAGAAAAGAGAAAGTATATCTCGGTATGGTGCATATAAGAGATACGAAATTTTCCCAATGGATAATATCAAC
>JBLNDG010000252.1:0-12947 GCA_050261415.1 Caulobacteraceae bacterium
CAGCGCAATTTGAGAATGTTCCTAACTTAATTTTATATGCCTATTTTAATTTGATAAAAATGGACCATTACTTCCGGTTACAATGTGAGAAAAACTTCCTAATTTAATTTGAAAATTGACAATATGTGTAGCTGCCCGGGGTGCCGAGTTTTCCTCCGTGGTCCACACGTCTTATCAGCTTATTGGCTGCATTGTATTCGTAATATGTGGTCTGCAGCTTGGCGTCAGTCTGTGTCAGCATGTTTCCGTTGAGGTCATAGGTATATGCTGTAAGGCCCTTTGCATCCGATACCGATGTCAATCTGTTGAATTCATCATAGTTGTATACTGTGGTTATACCCCTGCCGTCGGATTTTGATTGTACATTGCCGGTGTCGTCATAGGTCTGGTTGGTTATATGGTTCTCTGCATCAATGGTTGTTATGAGCCTTCCGTTCCTATCATAGAAATACTCAGTGATGTTGCCCAACGCATCATAGGACTTGGACTGCAGATTGTTCTTGTAGTATTCCAGCCTGTGTATTGTAGTGTACGGGTCCTTCTTTTCAACAAGCCTGTTCAGGGGGTCATATATGTTTGTATAGGTATTCCCCAGCCAGTCAGTTACTGTTGTCCGGTTCCCGTTTGCATCATAGCCGTAGGTTGTACTCTTTGACACTCCGTTAACTGTCATTTTTGTCTCAATCAGCCTGTTCAGGCTATCATACACATTTTCTTTCCTGTTATTGTTACCATCGAATTCATAACGCTTGTTCCCGTTCTTGTCATACTTGTACGATACGGTTATGGGTTCTGTACCGTTTTCTTTCTGTTCCGTGAAAGAGAGCACCCTGTTCTGATTGTCATAAGTATATAGCTCTGTTCTGCCAATTATGTCCTTTTTATATGCCAGGTTGCCGTTGACATCATACTGCAGGACTACTATATTGGAATCAATTGTATCGTCCCCGGGGTAGGTCACTCTTCTTTCCAGCCCCAAAGCGTTATATTCGTACACCACGGTATTACCGTTGCCGTCGGTCTCGGTAAGCTTTCTTCCAGCCAGGTCATAGGTATAACTGTCAATCTGCTGCTCATAAGCACCGGTATTTTTCTTAACCTTAACAGACAGCAGATTATCCGCATCGTCATAGCTGTATAATGTCTGTACGCCTTTTGCATTGGTTACACTTACCTTTCTGCCGAGAGCATCGTATTCACACCTGGAGGTGTATGCAAGCCCGCGCTGCTTTGAAACAGGGTCCAGCATCGTCCTCAAGTTGCCTGCAAGGTCATAGGTATACTCAATGCCGTAGCCGGTATACAACCTTTCATCCGGTGAAACGCCTTCACCTTCCTCATAGCCGAGAGCATCCATCTCCTTTATGACATTTCCGCTGGCATCATATCCGTAAGACTTGGTATGCAAAGTTACCCACTGGCCAGTCTGGGGATCCGCATATATATCCAGCTTGGCTTTAACCCTGTCCATCACGTCGTATACATACTCTACCCTGTTCATATCGTTAAGGCTCTTTGCACTGTCATAGTTATTAGGTGAAACTTCGATAGTCTTCCTTCCGGCCTTGTCATATCCGTACACTGTCACACCGTTGTTCGCATTGGTGACTTTGACCAGATATCCCATTGCATTGTACTCATAACGGGTTGTCTTGTTCCTTGCATCAGTCTTTGTAAGTGGCTTCCCCTCCCAGTTGTAAGTGGTTGAGCTTGTTATAGCCGTTTCTGTACCTTCCTCATCCACCCCAGGCTGGCTTATACTAAGCCGTCTGTCCATATTGTCATATGTATATGTTGTAGTTACTGTATCAGGTGTGGTTTGTGTTTTGAGATTTCCGTTCTTATCATATGCGTAGGTCGTCAGCAGTACTTTATCGTTAGTGCTTCCGAAGGCATAGCCATATATATCGCCCTCAGCTATGTGCACCTTCCTCTCTGTGGGTTTTCCAAGGTGGTTGTACGTATACTCAGTGGTCAGTGCACTGTCCGCATCTGTATATATATCCTCCCTTGAAAGGTTACCGTCTTCATCATAGGAATACTCTGTCCTCCTGCCTTCCAGATCCACAACAGACTTAACCTTGCCGTTTATATCCGAGTAGGTGTAGCTCTTAGAAGCATAGGTACCCGGAAGCTCGAACAGAGCCACCTTGTCCTTGCCTGTCATTTCAGTTGTGGTTCTCCCGGCATTGTCATACTCAAATTTCGAATAGTTGTACAGTATTCTGCCTTCAGAGATTTCCAAAGGAGTCCACTGTTCGGAAAGCCTGTTCAGCCCGTCGTACTTGAAATATGTTATGCTTCCGTTTCTGGCAGACCGGCTGCTTACAGTGCCGTTGGTGTTGTACACGGTCTTCCCGCCGGAGCCGTCCGGATACTGCTTTTCTGTGAGCCTTCCGGCATAGTCATATATTTCAACCGTTATGGATTTTTCTGTATCATTAAGGTACTTGGTCTCGGTATTCTGAGTCCTGCCGTCTTCGAGTACCGCATATGAGTATTCGTACAGTATAGTTTCCGGTGCTGCCGCATTGTCTTTGAAGTAAACCTTTTTCAGCCTGTCCATTACGTCATATTCATACCTCATTGAAGAATTGTCCGGCCTGGTTTCGGTAAGCTTATTCCCATATACATCATAGCTATATGTGGTTGTGTTGTTTTCCGGGTCTGTCACAGATTTCAACAGGCCATTGTCGTAGTATATATACCTGTAGCCCACAGTATTGTCGTTGTACCTGTGGTTGGCCAAATCGTCCATTGCAGGGTCGTATTGATTTGGCCGTATCTCCTGTATCTTTCTGCCCATCATGTCATATACTGTCCTTGTTGTCTCACCCTGGTCAAGGGTTATCTTCTCCGTGAAGCCGTTTTTGTCATAGACATAGCTTGTATTGTAATTCCCCGGTGATACGACATTAATCTTAAGCCCTAACCGGTTGTATGTGTAGACGGTTTCATTCATTTCCAGGTACTTTTCAGTCTTTATATTGCCATCTGCATCATATGTGTATAAGGTGGTATTCCCCGCCGGATCCTTTGCGCTCTTAAGCAGACCCTTTGCATTTGTCTGGAACAGTGATTGTGCTTCCGCATCTGTGTAGTATGTGTATGTTGTAATTGCAAATTTGCTGATATCACTGCCTTCCGTGTACTGGTCAGTACCGTTCAGCGGCTGCACTTTCTTAAGAAGAAGCTTCTTGTTGGAATCATAGATATAGAATGTAGTTATGCCAGCTTCATCCTTCTCTATCGTCAAATTATTCTTTTCATCATAGGAAAATTCCTTAAAGCTTTGATCCGGATTAATGATTTTTGTTACATTTCCCCTGTCATCAATAGCATATTCGGTCTTGTTCCCATTCCTGTCAGTTACGGATTTTACATCCCCGTACTTGTTCTTGCCGCCCTCCTGGAAGTATTCAGTGTAGGTCGACTTTCCTTCCGGGTCCTGCTCCCTTATGGTGTACATGGAGGAATCAAACCAGTAAGTGCTGGTCCTATTATTCATATCAGTTATTGTTGTCTTTTTATTCGTCATGTCATAGGAGTAGTTTATTGTGTCCCCCAAGGAGTCTATTACCTGTGAAACCTTGTGCTGGTTTTCGCCTTCGCTGTGGTTGTAGGTTATCTTGCTGACCGTTTTCTGGTAATGGTCCAGTATTTCATTGATGAAGCCCCATGTATCGTAGGAGTATCTCATTACACTACCTTCTGCGTCTGTTACGGTTACCAGGCGGTTGTTAGCGTCATACCCATACCTGATCACCGTATTCTCAGGGCCGGTTATATTGTCTATCAAACTGCTATTATCGGTCTTATAGTTGACCACAAATTCTCTGCCGACTGCATCTGTTATTTTTGTGATCTTTCCATCCGCAGCTACCTGAATGTTCACTGCGTTTCCGTTCCTGTCCTCCATTTTGTTAAGGTACCCGTTGGTATTGAAGTAGTATTTATATTGATCCTTTGTTGTGAGTATGTAGGTGCCGTCAGCGTTTTTCACAAATGTGCTTCTTGAATCCTCAGGTACATATGCATTATTGGTCTTGTCCAGCCTGAACCTCTGGGCTCCTCCGCTTGGGAGTGTGACTTCCACCACATCTGTTCCTTCAACCTTTCCTTCAAAGCCAAAAGTCCAGCCCTGTCCCATGGGGGTAGACTTCGAATCCCTTGAGTTGTATGTGCGGCTGATATTTAAATGCTATTATTTTATAAAGTCTTTTTCCGGTCTTGTGTACACCCATGCTACCCCTCCTATCATATTGGTTCCTTATCCTATCTGCCGATGCCTCAAATATCATATTTTTCAAATGCAAATATGCCCGTCCAATCTCCTTGGCAAACATAAATAATAGCCTAAATATAGAATATATTCCATATATTTCATATAAACGGTCTCATTTTCTATATCAATTTTAAAAAAAGTCCCTAATATTCCATATAACTTAATTATTTATATATTTATACAATAAACTTACAAAAGCATGAGGCTTTGTTTTGCACGAAATATACTTGAATATAAATCTTAAAGACGCAAAAAATAATTTTAAATATTATATTTGTTGTATTGAGGTGAAAAATTATGTCGCCAAGAATAAATGAAGATATGAATGTACTCCCGGATGGGGCAATTGAACCGATTACAGATTATGAAATGGTAATGGCCAAGATAGAGCATGATTCCCATGAGGATTACAAAGGTGTAGAAAACGCAGCTCCTAACGATTTGAATGAAGAGGAAAACAGGAAAGTCAGGTTGAACAAGGATGAGAACGAGGTGTGATAATGAAGATAATTGATGATACCTATAATGGGAAGAAGTTCCCTATAATAGAGCGGGAATATAATGCCTATTATTTCCCGGACAATTATAATCCCGATAATGAGGATGCGCAGGCTGAAGGGCTTGTGGACTCATATATGAATCATCATCAGATAAAGGTGTATAACAGGGCTGATCCTCATTAAAAAAGCAGGGCATACCGCTTGATGCGGCATGCCCCGCTTTTATTATAAGACTTGTATTAATCCAACTTTGTAGCTTCTCCATTTATGCTTATGAGTACTTTGTTAAGCGGTATGTTTTTGCCTGATGCCTGGAGTGCAATTTCTGCTGTCCTTACTATTCCTCCGCAGCATGGCACTTCCATGAAGGCTACGGTTATGCTCTTAATGCTGTTGTTCTTAACTATATTTGTGAGCTTTTCTACATAGTATTCAAGGTCATCCAGCTTCGGACAGCCTACGACTACTTTCTTTCCCTTAAGCAGGTCAAGATGGTAGTTTGGGTATGCAAAGGGTACACAGTCAGCTGTTATAAGCAGGTCGGCATTTTCAAAATATGGTGCCCTCTCAGGTACCAGCATCAACTGCACAGGCCACTGTGAAAGCTGGGGCTTGATTTTTAATTCAATGTCCCCTGATGATACCGCTGTTGTTTTTGCTTCATTATTCTGCCTGTTGATTTCCATTGCCCTGCTGCCCGGGCATCCGCCGCCATGGCCATGATGCTGGTGGTTATGAACCGGTGCGGGATTCAGGTGTGCGTGTACTGCAGCTTCATCAAACTCCTCTGCTTCTCTTTCAATTATAGTCAGGGCACCCTGCGGGCATTCTCCAAGACAAGCTCCAAGTCCGTCGCAAAGATTATCTGAAATAAGCCTTGCCTTTCCGTCAATTACTTTGATTGCTCCTTCAGCGCAGTTCGGCACGCAGAGTCCGCAGCCGTTGCACTTTTCTTCATCTATCTGAATTATTTTTCTTTTTGCCATTCATAATACCTCCAATTTTTTTGTTTGTGCTTTAATTATACATGAATATCAGCATTATGAATGTGATATATATCACCGTTTTATATTTTTTATCACACAACCGTTGGAGGGGCTGTATACCAAAACATTTCAACCTCTGTATCACCGACATTTACATTCCTATGCTCGACGTCTTCCGGCATAAAGGATATATCCCCTGCATTAAGATATTCAATGCCCTCCGGAGTTTCCACCCTGATACTGCCCTTCATTACTATGCATATTTCTTCGGTGGGATGCTTAGACACACCCGTCTGAGGCAGGCATTGGTTTACAGGTATCCTGGCGAAACCAAACTGCAAGCATTCTCCTGTGACCAATACACTAAACAATGGTCCCTTGTCTATTTCAAAATTTTTTATAACCTTCATTTTTTCACCCCCCTGTTTCTTCTTTATACATTAAGATTTCCGCACTTATGACAGAATACCTTATGTCCTTCTCTAACCTCAAACTCAGCCGGTTCTTTTTCCTTGCATATTTCCAATACTTCAGGGCACCGGCCGGCAAACAGACAACCCTTCTGGACACTTGAGGGTGAAGGAATATCTCCATCTATAATTATACGTTCTTTCTTGCTGTTGGGCTCAGGCACCGGAACTGCCGAGAGCAAAGCTTTTGTATAAGGATGCTTTGGATTATTAAAAAGACTGCTTTTGTCCGCATACTCCGCAATTTTTCCCAGGTACATTACAGCCACAGTATCACACATATATTCTACAACTGCCAGGTTATGAGATATAAAGAGGTACGTTAGCTTAAGCTCCTTTTGCAGCTGTTTCAAAAGGTTCAGTATCTGGGATTGCACCGACACGTCCAGTGCTGATACCGGCTCATCAAGGATTACAATCTTCGGGTTCAGTGCAAGTGCTCTTGCAATCCCTATTCTCTGCCTCTGCCCACCGCTGAATTCATGAGGGTACCTATTGGCATACCTTTTATCCAGCCCTACAAGTTCCAGGAGCTCTGCAACCCTCTTTTTCTGCTCTGCAGGGGTCCCTATCCCATGAATTTTCAGCGGATCCATAATTGTTCTTTCAATAGTCATTCTTGGATTCAAAGAAGCATATGGATCCTGAAAAACCATCTGTATGTTTTTCCTGAAAGGATGCATTTCCTTTGCCTTCAAAGGAACCAAGTCTGTTCCGTTAATCAATATGGAACCTGAGGTCGGCTCAAGAAGCTTAATAATCATTTTTGCAGTGGTTGATTTACCGCAGCCTGATTCTCCTACAAGTCCGAAGGTTTTGCCCTCCTCCATCTCAAAGCTGACTCCGTCAACGGCTTTCAAAAGCAAATTCTTTTGTTTATCTTTAATTGGAAAATGTTTTTTCAAATCCTGCACTTTTAGTATCATACCACTGCTTCACCTCCCTCACCAAACTGCCAGCACCTGCATTTGTGTCCTTCTCCCATCGGTACAAAGGAAGGCATGTTATCCTTGCATCTATCACCTGATACTGCACATCTGGAGTAAAAACGGCATCCAGGTGTAATATCGCTGGGATGCGGTACATAACCCGGAATTGAAGGCAGTACCTTGTCTCCCATTCCGAGCTTTGGAATGCATTCAATCAAGCCTTTGGAATACGGGTGTCCCGGATGTTTGAAAAACTCCACAACTCCTGCTTCCTCAACGATATGCCCCGCATACATAACCATTACCCTGTCACACATTTCAGCTACTACGCCCAGGTCGTGCGTAATAAGAATTATTGCCATGTGTTCCTCAGCGGCAAGCTTTTTCAGTAGCTCAAGTATTTGTGCCTGTATAGTTACATCAAGAGCTGTTGTCGGCTCATCTGCAATAAGAAGTTTGGGTCCGCAGGCAATTGCCATTGCTATCATTGCTCTTTGTCTCATACCGCCCGAGAATTGATGCGGGTACTGGTCAAGAACAGCCTCTGCCCTAGGAATACCAACTCTTTTTAGAATATCAACGGTTTTTTCTTTTATTTCATTTTTGGATAGATTAGTATGATTCTTTAGTACCTCTCCGATTTGATACCCTATTGTATAAACAGGATTCAGGGAAGTCATCGGCTCCTGAAAAATCATTGCTATGTCCTTGCCCCTTATTTTCCGGAATTCCTTTGGGGACAGCTTCGTCAATTCTTTACCTTCAAAGGTAATGCTGCCTCCTGTAATTTTGCTTATCCTGCCGGGCAGCAATCCCATGATGGACAGCGAGGTCACACTTTTTCCGCAGCCTGACTCTCCTACCAAGCCTACAACTTCCCCTTCCTTTACATCAAAGGATACATCGTTTACAGCGACAAAAGCTCCTTTGCTTGTTTTAAATTCAGTTGTCAGGTTTTCAACTTTGAGCAATGCACTCATAATATCACTTCCTACTGTTTGCGACTGCCAGCAATGATTTATCCATTGCCTGTACTAACTTTTCAATTACCTCATCATTATGGCCCAAACTGATGGCATGATGTGACATGAATTTTCCCGACATCCAGATATTTTGCTGCTGCATAGCTTCTGCGAATATTGAATATTCCTTGCTGTTGGAAGTTATAACATCTCTGTAAGATACCAAATCCTTGTCGGTAAAGTACCAGTGGAAATGTCCTCCCTTACCGTTCAGAACTGCTGCCACACCGTATTTCTTTGCGCTTTCTTTGAACCGGCTAGCCATATATCTTGTCCTATCTTCCAGTATCTTATTTACCGAACCGTCCTTTAAGAGGTCAAGAGAAGCTGATACAGCACACATTGAATACTGGTGTCCGTTGAAGGTTCCTACAAAACTGGTCTTGCCGCCTGGAGCACATGTATCCATAACAGCTTTTTTCCCGGCAACCGCAGCAACTATGTGCCCGTTTCCCAGTGCCTTTCCGAATATTGACAAATCACATTTTGTATCAAAGTAGGATTGACAGCCTGACGGTGTAATCCTGAAGCCGGTAAGCAGTTCATCAAACAAAAGCACGATTCCCAATTCGTCACATATTTTTCTCAGGAATTTGATATATGACTTTTCTGCCTCCACATAGCCCGCATCTATCATTACAGGCTCAAGGATAATGGCCGCCAGTCTGTGGGCGTTTTCCCTGATAAGTTTTTCCGATGCCTCTATATTATTAAAAGGAAGAACCAGTGTGGATTCAACTGCTTTAGTATCCATTCCGCCCATTCCCGGTACAGAATTTGGTTTCTCTTCAGGCCCTATATCCTGCAAGCTGTTGAAGGAGTTTACATATATATGGTCATTCCAGCCATTGTATGCGCCTTCCATAACTGCAAAGTCATTTTTCCCGGTAAAAGCTCTTGCTATGTGCATACAGTGAATTATTGCCTCAGTACCGGAATTTGTGAATCTGACCCTCTCGTGGCCGACAATCTTGAGAAACTTTTCTGCAACCTCTACACTGAGCTCTGTTTCTACCCCTGTAGTCATGCCTCCATTCAGGCTGAGCCTTCTGTTCATTTCATCAACAAAGGGCTTGTAATTGTGTCCGAATATTATTGAGCCGTTGCCCATAATTAAATCTATATATTTATTTCCGTCAACATCAATAAGATATGGACCTTCAGCTGCTTTAAAGTATATCGGATAAGGACTTCGGGCCCTGCCGTTTGAGTTCACGCCACCTGGCAGACTGCTTATAGCCCTTTCATAAAGTTCCTTCGACTTAACTGTGTTCATTAATAATTACCTCCATTGCAAGCGTTTAGGAAATATTCCAGACTGTCAATGCTCTGCATATTATAGTATAAATACTTTATAAAGTTATCCCTTAATCCTTCCGGAACAAGACTCCAGATGTTACCGACCGCTTCATTTCCCCTCCAATAGCTGTAAATAAAAGGTGCTCTGAAAGGGTGCGTGATAAAACGCAGTCGTGACTCTACCCATTCATCTTCCGCAAAAGTAAACTGCTTCATATAGTCAATGACTTCCTGCCTGTCCTTCTTCTCCCCATTAATCATGTGGGCCGAGTTCATCGCAGTTATCGAACTGATCTTCTGAAACAGTTCATTTATCTTGTCATCTTCAGTATTACACCAGTTCAGGAATTTCCCGCCATTGTCACCGATACCTTCAAATATGGGACTGCTCGCGGTATTTGTTATTACAAGCCCGGCATCACATGGAACAGCCTTTTCCATGACCAGTTTCTGTCGTACAGCAAGGTGCGTAGTATGCCCCGGAAAGGCTTCATGTATTGCAAGGTGCTTCAAGGAATCATAGGTATGACATATATCTCCGTTGATATACACTTTCCCAGCCTTAAAATCGCAGTAAGCCTGATACGGCACATCATGGACAATTACTGTTTTCATGCTTTGATCTGCAATTTCTTTAAAGCCAAGCTCCAGTGTCCTATTCTTGGCTTCATTGAGGAGACTGTCCGCTATCTCCTCTACTTTGTTCTTTTCTACGCTTCTATTCTTTTTCCACTTTATGAGCTTTTGCTCCACAGTACCCTCATAACCTCTTTCTCCGAGCATATCGCCCAATTTGGCTATAAGGGAATCCATAACTTCAAGAGGTACCGGGTTTTCATTTACGTACAGCAGTTCTCTGACTAACTGCCTGTACTGCATTTTTTTGCCTGACAGCCAGCAGGTAAGCTTTACTACTGAGTCTATCTGCTGGAGCATGTAAGCTCTCCTGCTTTCGTTTTCTTCGTACAAATACCCGCAATAAACCTTCTCAAGCTTATTCAGTGCCTCATCCCAGCTTTTTATATTATCAGGCTCTACATCTGTCAAATTTACAGGAACAATTCCTTCCTTAGAAAAGGATTCCTCTCCTGAAGTATCCATATCCAAGGACTGATAATACTGATCTATACCCAAAACTACCGATGTAAATGTCTCTGCTAACTTGAAATCCTTGGGACTATAGCTGTAATTCAACTATTCCACCTCCGCCGTAGACATTTCTCCTATCATAAAGGCATAATCTCCTGCATGTATTCTTGTAAGAGTACCCCTCATAAGTATCACAAGATTCTTGTCATATGGGGTTTTTATTTCTTCAAGAAGCTCCAAGGTCATCGGATTATAAATCCTTGCCAGTACCTGTTTGCCTTCAATTATTTTATTCATCTTGTCATATTCGAAGCAAGGCACACATAGTCCGCCGTGATGAGGATTTACATTCTCTATATGAGATACTACTATCTGTTTTGGTCTTGGTGCAACTCTACCCTTTATGACTTTTTTCTGCTTCAATATGTTTAATATGCCTTTGACTCCCTTTTCAATGTAGCTTTCATAGTTTGGTCCACCACCAACTTCAATTGTAACTGAAGGTATCCCCATATCCGATGTGATAGCGGAGGTTGTTCCCACATAATTTACTGCTGGTCTGTACAGCACGGTTGAACCGAAAGCTCTGGACATTTCCTCATCGTTAAGAATATAAACATAATCGACAATCGGGTCCCTTCCGCCTGAATGCAAATCAATATAAACATCGAGACCTTCCAGGAATTCCTTCGTCATCTTGTATGCAAGTATTTCAGTTAATGTACCGTTTTTATTCCCGGGATATATCCTATTGAGGTTTGCCCTGTCTATCGGTGTATTCCTCTGAACATCTTCAAAGGCCAGTGAATTGGCAACAGGCATGAATTTTATCGTGCCCTTAATATCCTCTTTCTTAAGAATGTCCAGTAAACGCCTTACTATTTCAGCACCAATAAGTTCATCCCCATGTACCACAGCTGATATACCCACTGTAGGGCCTTTGCCGCCGGTCAATTTATGAACCGGCAATGTAAGTTCAAGCCCATTTGCCAAGTATGCAACCTTTATTTCCGAATAATCATATTTAACCATTTTTCATTCTCCTTTTGCTTTATTATAGAATTCCAATATAAATCTTTACTTTATAAGCCTTGGGTCTGTTATATCCCTTATTCCGTTGCCCAAAAGGTTAAAGCCCAAAACAGTGAACATTATTGCAAGACCCGGGAATAATGATAAATACGGTGCATCCCTAAGAAACTTCAAACCGAAGGACAGTGTATATCCCCAGCTGGCTTCAGGAGGCTGTACCCCCAAACCTAAAAAGCTCAGTGTGGCTTCCGAAACTATTGCTGTTCCTAGGCCCAAAGTAGCTACAACAATTATTGGAGCCAGTGCGTTAGGTAAAATGTATAGGCAAATTATCCTCAAGTCGCTGGCGCCTATGGTCCTTGCTGCTTGTACATATTCTTCCTCTTTTATAGCCAGTACGCTGGAGCGTACAACACGGGCATAGTTAGTCCAGTATACAAGGCCCAAAGCTATTATTACACTTACAATCCCTGGTCCCAATGAGGCAACAAAAGCTATAGCCAGCAAAAGCACCGGGAAGGATAGGAAAATATCGACTATACGCATGATGATATTATCAATCCAGCCTCCATAATAACCTGAAACCAACCCCAAAGCCACACCCAATACCATGGAAATGATTACGGAAGTAAACCCGACCTTCAAAGAAACCCTAGCCCCATAAATAAGACGGGACAATAAGTCTCTTCCAAACTGGTCCGTCCCCATCAGATACTCATGGTTGGGCTTTTGCAGCCGCAAGCCCATATCCATCTTTTCCGGATCATAAGGAGAGACTAGGGGTGCAAATACAGCCAGAAACACAATCACAACCACCATTATTGTTCCTATGAGAATTGATTTGTTTTTTATTGCCACTTTCAATATATTTGTCATACCGCACCACCTCTTACTGATGACTGATTCTGGGGTTTATCACAGCATAAAGTATATCTACAACCAGATTAACAAGAGCAAAGGATGCCGCAATTACAAGCACCGTCCCCTGAACTACCGGAAAATCCCTTTGAGATATCGCTGTTACAATGAGTCTTCCAATACCCGGCCATGCAAATACTGATTCAGTTACAATAGCTCCCCCCAGAAGGTTTCCGAACTGCAAACCGACTATAGTTATTACAGGCAGTGCAGCATTTCTGAATGCATGCTTCATTATAACCTTGAACTCGGCTGTGCCTTTTGCCCTTGCTGTTCTTATATAATCCATGTCCAGCACCTCAAGCATTGTAGAACGGATCATTCTTGAAATAAGGGCAGAACCCATAACTCCAAGAGAAGCAGCAGGCATGGCAATACGTTTCAAACTTTCTGTCAGGGTAGTCCAATCCCCCTGAA
>JBLNDG010000253.1:0-8549 GCA_050261415.1 Caulobacteraceae bacterium
CATTTCTGCTTCCAACATGGATTGTATGGTACTGCCCAACAGATCCTTTAAAGCTTCCTGGATGTCTTCCGCAGTTTTAATGTCATACTCCTGAATCAAACTTGCTATGATGTTCTTTTTGACATCACTCATGGGCTCTCGTCTTTTTCCCATAAAAATGCCTCCTATGATTTCTATTTTATCATAGAAAGCTTATTTTACAGACTTTTCTTCACACTCTCATTTTGGCAAAAGCTCCTATAAATATCTTTTTAAATAGACTATATCCTCTCCGTCAAATCTTTTCCGGTTCTCAATTTTATAAGGTTTAAATTTATTCTTTATCATCAATGACAACATATTCTTATTATCTGCAAATACGGCTACATCGATTGATTTGAACCCTTTTTCTGAGGCTTTCTGCACAGCCTTATCTATAAGTAGTCTGCCAACTCCTTTATTTCTATAATGACTATTAACTACAACTGCCATTATTTCAAAAACTTCTACCTTGTTTATTCGAATTGTTAATATACCGATTATCTTATCATTTTCATCAAGCGCTATATAATATTCAACTCCAGCTTGACTTGCTTCAGATATCCAGTTTTGAACTGTATCCTTTTCAAATGGAATATTTGTGAACGATAAGTAAGGTAAATTCTCATTGTCATTGAATAATTCCAGAAATGCTTCTATAAACTTATCAACTTCACATTTATTTGAGTTGTTGCTTATTTGTCGTATATCAATATTCACTATTTCTCAGCCTCCCCAATCACATAACATATGTAATACTCGTATCAACGTTTTACCTATCCCTTTACCTTGAAATTCTTCACTTAAAACAGTTTTTTCCATAATAACTGAAAGAACCCCATGTGTCAATCGTCATTTTAAACAAAGACCCTGCGGTTATCTCAGATATCCAGAGTTGACAGACGGCCAGTATTGTGACCGGCACCACTATCATCGCGGCATAGCAGACGGAAAGAAGCTGCTATGCTATGGTATTATTCCTTGTTTACTGCGACAGCATTCAAACTCGTATTTTAAATTTCTCAACGGTTTCTAAGATTAATTTCTTTCGTTTGAATGGATTGAGCCAATTGATGATTCCTGTTTTTGTTACCTCTACTCCTTTACTTTATTTACAAACCGTTATACACAAACACCAAGTTTTTATCGTAAAAACGGTTTCTGTGATGGGGAGCATGTTCTGTTTATGTACAAAGTAATCTAAGAATTATACTTGTGGGCGCCATGTCCTATGGCGCTCTTGATTTTTGCAGTAGATCCTTCATCTAATAATGCAATTTTACTCATTCCCGCCCGTATATAGAGTTGGTTTTGCAACTGAAGTTATTCGATATGTTTCCGCGAACGGCGATTTTTTAAAATGACCGAAAAACCCATTGACATGTTTCCACGAACAGATACTATTAAAGATAGCCCTCAGACATCAATTCCATTAACTCGAGCCACGTGGAGACGGTAGTATTGATGTCAAGGGTAGTTGCTGAAAAATCCATCAATATCTCTTGACTTTGACGTCGTGTCGTCCATTACAATGTTTGAGAAAGGAGGCGAACAGATGAAACTAATGACGATCAGCGAGGTTACAAAGACCTTCAATGTTACGACAAGAATGCTTCGATATTATGATGAAATCGGTCTATTACCCAGCACTCGCAAGCAAAATTATGCGTATCGTGTGTATGATGAATTGTGCGGCTCATTGTATAAGATGGGTGATTTCCGTGAATGGCAACTTCTTGATGTTCTTTTTGCCCTCACTCATGGGCTCTTGTCTTTTTCCCATAAAAAAGCATCCTATGATTTTTTATTTTATCATAGAAAGCTTATTTTACAGACTTTTCTTCACACTCTCAAAAAAACCCCGCTTCATGATTCCACTTTGCTGTAAGTGCAAAAATGCCTTGAAACAAGGATTTTGTAATTTTTATATGATATTATTTAAGGAGAAAATCAAAGGAGGTAAATTTCATGACAAAACTAGCCAAATACTTGTTATTTTCCTTCATTGTATCTTGGGTAATGTGGGGAGTACTTGCTTTAACAACAATAATAACAGATATCAGGTATGGGCATCCAATATTTATGACACTTTTTATTATTGGCGGATTGGGTCCAACAATTGGTGCTTTGCTCAGTATGCATCCTAGAAAAGATAAATTCGAGTATATGTCATTTATAAAACAGATTTTTAAGGCTAAGGTCAATGTGCTTTGGTATTTGTTTGTTATCATTGTGCCTTTTGTTCTTTTTTCAATACCTTTCGTCATCAATATTTATACTGTTAGAACCGGAACTCAGCTTTTTAGTAAACCTATATATTATTTAATACCAGCAATAGTCTCTAATATCCTTTTCGGAGGACTTGAGGAAATCGGATGGAGAGGGGTTCTCTTACCACAATTAATGAAAAAATTCCCTATAATAATTTCTACAATTTTTACGAGTCTTATTTGGTCTTTATGGCATCTACCCCTTTGGTTTATTAACAGTTTACCTCAGCAAAATATGAATCCATTTATTTTCATTATTCTTGGGTTGTGTTTTTCATTAATATTAACAGTGATTTATTCAAAAACAAAAAGCATCTTTTTATGTATTATAACCCACAGTCTCTTTAACTCATATTCGGGAATAATTACCATGCCTTTTACAAACGTGTTATTAGAACTTATCTTAATGCTTGTCTTCAGTTTAGTTATATATTTAATATTTGAACGTTTAAAGCAGCATACAATAAAAGAAGAATCGCTATAGATTTTTTGCTAATAGTCATATTAAGGGTAAAGAAGCCCACAACAATTGAATACGCTGGATGTAACTGATTCTCATTATGACCGAAAATATCAGGATATGCAGAGTCGCCTTGATTCTTTTATAATGATATGGCGACGTCGAAACAAATAAATATCTCGGCAGTTCAGTAGAGCATCCTTAATATTCAGGCAGAGAAAATAAACTGTGATAATATCTATGGATTCTCTTATGCAACTTAACCCTTCTATAACGCAGCTTAGCGTAAATTTATTGCACATTAAAAAACAACATATATACTTAACTTAAAGACGGCAATCATGGAATGAAAGATTTCTTTCGAGCTTCAAAATCTGTGGAAGCAAACCTGATGTCAGTCTTGAAAAAGTAATGGAATGGGGACATAGTCTTAAAAATGAATGAAATTGGAGGAATGTATTGATGAAAAAGCTTCTAGGATTAGTGTTAATTATCATGGCATTTTACCTGACTGCCTGTACCGTCAGCCGCAGCATTGCCATAATGTCGGTTGAAACCAACACAGCTATGTCAATGAAAATGAGCTATGAGAAATTCACCGGAATCAAGACAAAGACATTTACACTTGATAACAGCGAACCTACGGAAATGAACGTGGACATTAAGACTGATTCGGGTAAATTGAATTTGTCCGTCAAAGGAAAGGATGGCAAATCCTTATATTCCGGGACGGAGCTTCCGACTTCCACCTTTCAGGTTATACTGGACGGGGCGGGCAAATATGAAATCACCATCCAGTGTGACGACCATAAAGGCGGATATGAAATCACCTGGGGAAAGAATTAATATGTGGAAAGCAGTACTGAATATATTTATGGAACTTAACCCTGCTATAGCGCAACTTAGTGAAAATCTATTGAACAATGTAAAACGAAGTATATACTTGAATTGACGACGGCAATTTGGGGGTGTAAAGATGAAGATAAGCATGGAAGAATCCCTATCCCATATCGAGCCAGAGATTATCATCCGATACCGCGAAATGGACGAACCGCTCAGAAGGGTAGTTGCGGCAATCCGGCTTGCGGGTGGGACGCTCATCGGGCGGCAGGAGGAAAGGTCGTATATATTAAACGCGGATGATGTGTACTACTTTGAAGCGGTTGACGGCAAGGTGTTTTTATATGCGGAAAAAGAAGTATATGAAACATCGTTTCGCCTGTATGAAATCGAGTCCCGGTTTGAAGAAACGGATTTCTTCAGGGCCTCAAAATCTGTGGTGGCAAACCTGTCAAAAATCTCAAGCGTTCAGGCAGTCTTTAACGGGCGCTTCGAGGCGAGGTTGAAAAACGGCGAAAAAATCATCATATCCCGCCAGTATGTGCCGGTTCTCAAAAAGAAATTAGGAATATAAGGAGGCAAATTATGGAACGTTATCTTAATTATGGACGAAAATTTTTATCCTCTTTCACTGCGATTTTTACCTGCATCATTTTAGCAAGCACCGTATTCATCAGGATCTACTCAAACCCGTACCTGCCGTTTCGACTGATTGTACAGTCGTTGATACTGGCAGCAGCTTCAGCTTTGCTGAATTTTATTTACTATTCGGAAAAACCCATTTACAAGCGGGCAATGGCAGTGCGAACCGGCATACACTTTGGCGCGCTATTGGCACTCGTCCTGTTCTGTGCGTGGCAATTTGAATGGTTCTCATTCAGCCACACACCTAGTGTTCTGACCTTCCTGTTGCTGTTTCTGACAGTTTATTTCATTGTTTGGCTGGCCAGTTTCACAAGTGATTTGCTGGATGAGCGGAAAATCAACAAGCGGCTTATGGAATTGAACTTATCTTCAATGAACAGGGATGCCGTTAAATAACTATATCAAATATTATATGAAGGGATAACAATGAAAAAGTATAAGGTTTCAGATTATTGGAATATGGGCACATCGATCGGCTTGTGTGCGGCGGTTGGAATTGTGCTGGGCACGCTGCTTCAAAATCTGGTTTTATGGCTTTGCGCCGGTGCTGGTATCGGAGCTGTTTTAGGAGCCGTAACCATGCAGTATAAAAAGAAAACAACATGAAGCGCATCATGAATATCTTCATAATCACAGCCTTTGCCATCACCTTCTTTGCGGCGGCTTCCCTTGTCCTGTATTTGCCTGACAGAAAAATAGGGCCCCATTCCTCAACGGAAGTATTTGCTGCTTACCTGGATTTAAGAGTTCCAAAGCTAATGAGGCTGTACGGAATACCGGGAGCCAGTATTGCCCTTGTTAGAGACGGGCGGATTGTATATACAGCGGCTTTCGGCTGCGCCAACCGAAAGTCCGGCAAAAAAATAACGGCGGATATGCCAATGCGTGTTCAATCCATATCCAAATCGGTTACTGCGTGGGCTGTGCTGAAGCTGGTGGAGGAAGGAAAGCTGAATCTGGACGATCCTGCCGAAAAATACCTCAAGGACTGGAAGCTGCCTGCTTCATACTATCCGCCGAATAGTATGACGGTCAAGCAGCTCCTCTGTCATACCGCCGGATTGCCGCTTGGAGACGTTTTTACGCTCTACTCCCCGGATGAGGCTGTGCCTTCCCTGGAGGAAAGCCTGACCCATTCGGCAATCCTGTTTCAAATGCCGGGAAAAGGCTTTTCCTATTCCAATGTCGGGTATAACTTACTGGAGCTTATCATTGAGATGGTTACGGAAAGGGACTTTGCGGAATATATGAAAAACGAGGTTCTCCATCCCCTCGGCATGTACCATTCGGATTTTGAATGGAGTGAAGAATCTCTGGCTTCTGCGCCCCTTGGATATACACTGGACGGTAAGCCGGTCTCGCCATACCGATACCCTGAAAGGGCATCGGGAGGATTGATTGCTACGGTTGGGGACATCGCCCGTTTTTGCATCGCAGGGATGCCGGACTTTTCTGATCAGCAGGTGCTTGCACGTCCAGTCGTTGAACAGCTCTATTCTGCGCAGGCAGAAAGCCTTGGATTATATAGCGCAGTATTTGACGCCTACGGCTTTGGCTATTATACCGAGAGGCTTTCGGACGGAAAACTGGCGGTGTCCCATGGCGGGCAGGGAACAGGCTGGATGAGTCATTTCCATGCTGTACCTGAAACGGGAGACGCGATTGTAATCTTAACAAACAGTCAGCGGAGCTGGCCGTTCATCTCCAGCCTCCTGAACGGATGGGCGCGGTGGTGTGGATTTTCTCCTCCCGGCATGACTTGCATCCTTTTGGGGGAGTGTTTATTATGGGGATTGATTGGCTTGACCACTGCAATAACTATCTGTCTTGCAGCGAAAGTTATCAGGAGAATTTCGGAGAGCAGCTTAAGGCTCATTCTTAAGCGGCTGAACATGGTGAAACCATCACGCATATTTAAAATGGGAATTTCCATCTCAATATTGTGTGTTTTGTGGTGGGCTTCTTGTCAAAAGTACTTGTTCCTTTCTGCAGTATTTCCGGTTTCATCGATATGGCTTGAGGTAAGCGCTGCCGTGTTTTCATTGATATTACTCATAGAATCTTTCTGTCAAGCATGATTGCATCAATTTTATAGGTAAATTTATTTTCCGGATGTTTAGGTTAGGGATATTTTGGTGTTTTACTACTATGGCGGGAGTACGGAAAGGTGATGAAGCACTAATCTACATAAACCAATTTATCTGTAATAATAATCCGGTCTATTGACAAACTATATAAAGCTACAAAAATTGTGTTATGCAGGATAGGAGGATCTTTATGTCCGAACAGGATAAAACTAACAGTGAAGTACCTGTTGTTATCGAAAAGCTGGTAGAGAATGGCAAGATGGCCTTAAAAGAAATGGTCAAATTAAACCAGGAGCAAGTAGACCACATTGTTAAAGAAATGGCCCTTGCTGGATTAGCTAACCATATGAGGCTGGCAAAATTGGCAATTGAAGAAACCCAGAGGGGAGTCTATGAAGATAAAATTATCAAAAACTTATTTGCTACTGAATACATTTACCACAGTATAAAATACGAAAAAACTGTAGGTATTATTAATGAAAATGAAGAAGAAGACTATTTTGATATTGCAGAACCAGTTGGTATTATTGCCGGTATTACACCGGTCACAAATCCTACATCAACTACATTATTTAAGTGCATTATTGCAATGAAGACGAGAAACCCGATTATATTTGCTTTTCATCCCGGTTCACAGCAATGCAGTGCAGAGGCTGCCAGAATTGTACGAGATGCAGCTGTTAAAGCAGGAGCTCCGGAATACTGTATTCAATGGATAGAAAATCCCTCCATAGAAGCTACCCAGGCATTGATGAAAAATGATGGCATTTCTTTAATACTGGCCACAGGCGGCTCATCCATGGTCAAAGCAGCGTATAGTGCCGGAAAACCTGCGTTGGGAGTTGGTCCGGGTAATGTACCCTGTTATATAGAAAAAACAGCGGATATAAAGAGGGCGGTAACCGATTTAATTTTATCAAAAACCTTTGATAACGGTATGATTTGCGCCTCAGAGCAGGCGGTTATTATTGACAAGGATATATACGAACCTGTTACGGAATATATGAAGAAACTCGGATGCTATTTTGTCAATGAAGAAGAAAGGGAAAGGCTGGAGAGTCTGGCTATTGATGAAAAGAAATGTGCTATGAATCCGAAAATTGTGGGCAAATCTGCTGAAACCATAGCACAAATGGCGGAAATCAAGGTCCCGGAGGGTACAAAAATACTGGTTGCTGAAATTGAAGGAGTAGGACCTGAATATCCTTTATCCAGGGAGAAATTATGTCCCATATTGGCCTGTTTTAAAGTGAACAATTCTGCTGAAGGTATTCAAAGAGCTGTGGAAATGGTTAATTTCGGAGGGTCTGGCCATTCTGCGGTTATCCATTCCAACGATGAATATGTAATCAACGAGTTTGCAGAGAGGGTAAACACCGGAAGAATTATTGTCAATCAGCCTTCCAGTCATGGGGCTATAGGGGACATATATAATACCAATATGCCTTCACTCACATTAGGCTGCGGCTCCTTTGGCAGAAATAGTACAACTGCCAATATCACTGCCGTAAATTTAATCAATAAGAAACGTGTGGCAAGGAGAAGGTACAATATGCAATGGTTTAAAATACCGGAGAAAATCTATTTCCAACCTGGCTCTGTCCAGTACCTGTCAAAAATGCCCAATATCTCACGAGCTTTTATTGTTACGGATAAAGTAATGGTCAAACTGGGATATGTAGAAAAAGTCCTGTACCATTTGAGAAAACGTGAAGGCAGAAACTATGTGCATTCAGAGATTTTTGACAAGGTACAGCCAGACCCGACAGTTGATACAGTAAGAGAAGGTGTTATAGCGGCAGAAGCCTTTCAGCCTGATGTTATCATTGCTCTGGGAGGAGGATCGGCAATTGATGCCGCTAAAGCAATATGGTTATTTTATGAACATCCTGAAACCGATTTTAATGATCTTCGTATGAAATTTATGGATATCCGCAAGAGAGTGTTTAAGTATCCTCCTCTAGGGAATAAAGCCAAATTGGTAGCTATTCCTACTACTTCGGGTACGGGTTCGGAAGTAACATCCTTTTCAGTAATAACAGACCCGGAAAAAGAAACGAAATATCCGCTGGCAGACTACGAGCTAACACCGGACGTCGCCATTATTGACCCGGAATTTGTGCAATCAGTACCTGCATATGTTACAGCCGATACAGGGATGGATGTATTAACTCATGCAATCGAAGCTTACGTATCGGTTATGGCATCGGACTACACAGACGGACTTGC
>JBLNDG010000254.1:0-29283 GCA_050261415.1 Caulobacteraceae bacterium
CATTCCTGCTTTTCAATAATATACAACAGTATACTTCTGATTGATCTATGCCAATTTTCGGCAATGGGCTATTGGCAATGGGCAATGGGTTTACGTCAGGCTCCGGAGCCATAACCTAATCCTATTGCCTCGTACCTATTGCCTATCGCCTGCTGTTTACAGTATTATCGACTGCTGATATTCACCAAATGCTTCCCTCAATACACCGCAGATTTCTCCCAGTGTTGCATATGCCTTAACTGCATCCAGAATGAAGGGCATAAGGTTATCATCACCCTTTGCAGCATTTTTCAAAGCAGCAAGAGTATCGTCAACCTTCTTGTTGTCCCTTTCATTTCTGAGGGTTTCAAGCTTCTTTTTCTGTAATTCACCTACAACCGGGTCAACTCTCAGAAGCCCCTTCGGCGCTGCTTCTTTAATCTGGAACTTGTTCATACCTACAACTATTCTCTCGCCTGCTTCTATTTCCTTCTGGCAGTTGTATGCGCTGTCCTGTATCTCCTGCTGGATATATCCTCTTTCGATTGCCCTGGCAGCTCCGCCAAGCTCATCTATCTTCTTTATATATGCAGCTGCCTTTTCTTCAATCTGGCTTGTGAGGCTTTCTACATAATAAGAGCCGGCAAGCGGATCTACTGTTTCTGTTACACCGCTTTCATAAGCCACAATCTGCTGTGTTCTTAAAGCTATTCTTACTGAGTCTTCTGTTGGAAGCGCAAGTGCTTCATCCTTAGAATTGGTATGCAGCGACTGTGTTCCGCCAAGTACGGCTGCAAGTGTCTGTATAGCAACTCTGACAATGTTGTTCTCCGGCTGCTGTGCAGTGAGTGTTGAACCGCCGGTCTGGGTATGGAACCTCAGCATCATTGATTTCGGGCTCTTTGCATTGAACCTGTCCTTCATTATTTTTGCCCAGAGTCTTCTTGCTGCCCTGAATTTTGCTACTTCCTCCAGCAAATCATTATGAGCGTTGAAGAAGAAGGAAAGCCTCGGGGCAAAATCATCAACATCAAGCCCGGCCTTTATTGCAGATTCTACATATGCAATCCCGTCCGCAAGAGTAAAGGCTACTTCCTGTGCAGCTGTTGAGCCTGCTTCCCTGATATGGTATCCGCTTATGGATATTGTATTCCACTTGGGTACATGCTTGGAGCAATATTCAAATATATTCGTAATAAGTCTCATTGAAGGGTCTACGGGGAATATATACGTACCCCTTGCTATATACTCTTTAAGTATGTCGTTCTGAATTGTACCTGAAAGTTGGTCTGATGAAACACCCTGCTTCTCTGCCACAGCGATATACATTGCCAGGAGCACTGAAGCCGGCGCGTTGATGGTCATTGATGTGCTTACTTTGTCAAGAGGTATTCCGTTAAAAAGTATCTCCATGTCTTTGAGGGAATCTATCGCAACTCCAACCTTACCAACCTCTCCTTCAGAAAGGGGGTGGTCTGAGTCATATCCGATCTGTGTAGGAAGGTCAAAGGCAACGCTAAGGCCTGTCTGCCCTTGTTCAAGCAGGTATTTATATCTTTTATTTGACTCTTCGGCAGTTGCAAAACCTGCATACTGTCTCATTGTCCAGAACCTTCCCCTGTACATTGTAGGCTGAACGCCTCTGGTGTATGGGTATTCTCCAGGGTATGAAAGGTCTTCCTGGTAGTCCAGGTTCTCCAGATCTGCCGGTGTATAAACCCTTTTTACTTTAACTCCGGAAGAAGTCACGAATTCTTTCTTCCTTTCAGGTTGTTTTGCAGCAACTTTTGAATTTACTTTGTTCTCCCACTGTTCATGGGTGCTCTTTAACTGTCTCAGCTTCTCCTTGTCGAACATATTTACCCTCCTTATTTTTTTGAAATGGTTATACAAATTAGAAGTCAAAACCACTATAATTGCCGAATTACCAATGCCTATACAATCATGAAATTAAAATTTCACAATCGTTTTGGTTTTGCAAGTTTTCCTTCTTTATTAATTATATTACCATATTTTCATTGTTAATGTGTACTGTTTTTTGAATTTTTTAATACAATAAGCTGAAAATTGTTTTTTGCCCGATTTTTTTTAAAAACGTGCCATGTGAGCTGCAAGATCATTCTTTATTTTATCTTTAACAATATGCGTTGTTTTTAAAAGTGAGTCAAGGTTTACCCCGGTATCAATTTCCATTTCTGTCAGCATATTGACCAGGTCCTCGGATGAAATGTTCCCTGCAGCTCCCGGAACAAAGGGATTCCCCCCAAGACCTCCAACTGAAGAATCGAATTTACTGATACCTTCCTGAAGCGCTGCCAGCACATTTGCAAGACCCATTCCTCTTGTATCGTGAAAATGCAGTCCGGCATTCAAATCCGGAAATTTATCTTTTACAGACCTTATTACATTACTTACCTGCATAGGATTTGCTATACCAATTGTATCTGCAAGCACAATTTCATCAGCTCCCAGTGCAATGGAAGTTCTTATCATATGGAGAATCTGCTCTACCGGGACTTTACCTGTATAGGGACAGCCAAAAGCCGTATTTATATCAACCTTAATTACTGCATCCTGCAATTCCTGTCTTATCATTTTCAATTCTTCAAAGGATTCCTGAGTTGTCCTTCTTACATTTTCCATATTATATTTTTCACTTGCAGAGATTGTATAGCTCAGCACCCTGATACCAGTGTCATATGCAGCTTTTGCTCCAAAAAGATTCGGAACCAAAGCATTAAAGCTTACTTGAGGATATTTGCCGACTACAAATTGGGCTACTTCTTTTGAGTCCTTCATTTGCGGAATAACCTTCGGGTGAGCGAAAGAAGTCACCTGTATCTTTTTATACCCTGCATTTACTAATCCGTCAATTATCTCAAGCTTGACTTCTGTGGGAATCCATTCCCTAATGCTTTGAAAGCCGTCCCTCAGTCCCACTTCGATAACTTCTACTTTACCAGGAATCAACATATATTCACCCCCATAAAAATAATGTATGTAAATACCATACCGTATACACATACACTAAAATTTTAAAATATCAAATTTTATAAAACCCGTCCCCGGGTAATTTTCCTATAAAGAATTGATTTGGGCTAACACCTTTAAAGTTTTTATCTTTCAATAGTATTTAGGCTAAAAGGAGTATGGGCGTATGTCCGAGCCGACAGAATCTGATCCCACATAGCCTGCCAATTCAAATGTGGAATCAGATTGGGCCTCTAAATATATTCAAAAAGCGGTTCTTCACACATTTATAGTTTTATTAATGGATTATTCTTTAATCTGTGAAACATATGAATCCATACTCCAATTAACATAAATACATAAGCTACTTTAATTGTTCAAACTCTTATTTTTTGTATTTCAGAGCCATTGATTTGAATTCTTCGAAGCTTACGGAACCTCTTTTCTTTGTACTGAATTCCTTCACTTCAGTAAGAAGGGTATCTATCTTATCACTTTCTACTTTGATCTTCACTTGTTCAAGAGCAAACTCGATGGATTTTTTCCCGCTCTTTTTACCTAATGATACTTCTCTTTTTCTGCCAACTACTTCCGGAGCGTAACCTTCAACAGATGGAGGATAAGCCAACATTTGTGCAACAACGAGCCCGCTCTCACGGGTAAAGACCTTATCTCCAACAACCGGACGCATAGGCGATACCGGAACGTGGGATATCTCTTCTACAAGTTTACTAAGGCCTTGCAGTTCTTCAAGCTTGAGGTTCGTTTCTATACCATAAAGGCCATGGAGTGCAATAGCAAGCTCAGCAATATCCGCATTTCCTGTTTTTTCACCAAGACCGTTTACAGTAACATGAGCCGAATCTGCTCCCGCCTTCAAACAAGCTATAGTACAAGCTGTTGCAAGGCCGAAATCATTATGGCAATGAACTGCAACAGGAACATCTACCCATGATTTTACCAGCTTTGTTAAATAAGCCATAGCTTCCGGCGTAGCAACACCCAGTGTATCAACCAGAACAATTTCATCAGCACCACAGTCTTTTACTGCAGTCTGATATGCTTTTTTTAGGAACTCCGGATTTGCACGGGTAGCATCTACGGCAAAAAAGGCGGTATAAAGGTTTTCCTGCTTAGCACAGCTTATTGCATCACGGATTCTCTTCAATACAACTTCTTCTGTCGCATCCCAAGCTTTCATTTTTTGGGGGCTTGTATAAGTTTCACATATAGTATACTTTACTCCGGTTTCTGCAATTATCTTGACATCATTGACAACGCAGCGGCCAAAGCCCCAGATCTCAGGTCCTTTTACTTCCTTCACAATCTTTTCTACTGCAATTCTATCCTCTTCACTGCTGGCAGGAAAACCTGCTTCAATACGGTCGACACCGGCCTTAGCCAGTCTCTTTGCAATTTTGAGCTTGTCCTGTGCATTCATGCTCACGCCAATACTTTGCTCGCCATCCCTAAGAGTCGTATCATATATTTTTATTTTCTTCTTCATGCCGGCCAGTTCTTTTTTCACATCAGGCATTTCATTATAATTACTAAGCCAAAAGCCTTGTTTTTCCATAATATCATTCCTTTCTGAATTTTAATCATAAAACCTATGTGGTAGAAAAAATCAAATTATTATATATCAGCATGAATATTGATTTAAACTACTTTGCTTTTAAGTGCTTTGCCCTCTAACGCATCAATAACCGCTTGAGCTACAAATTCACTGGTCGCGCTTAAGGCTCCGTCCGTAAATCCCCCCATATGAGGAGTAACAATAACGTTTTCCAAACCCAGAAGAGGTGAATCAGTAGGCGGTTCCGATGAAAATACATCTAACCCTGCACCTGCAATTTTGCCTTCAACTAAAGCTTTATATAGGGCATTCTCATCTACTACCCCACCCCGTGCCGCATTTATCAAATATGCAGTAGGCTTCATCATAGCCAGTTGATCGGCACCAATGAGATTTCTTGTATCTTCTGTAAGAGGTACATGCAGGCTAATGAAATCAGCTTCCCTAAGTATTCCGTCTATATCTGAATAGACAACTCCATTTGCCTCTGCATATTCTTTACTCCAAAATTTATCAAATGCGATAACTTTCATGTTAAATCCCTTGGCTCTTTGTACAATGCTTCTTCCAATTGCTCCCAGCCCTATAATGCCTATAGTTTTACCCCCTACTGAATATCCGAATACCTTTGGCCATTCCCCTGCCCGGACCTGATTGTCGGATTTATGTATCTTTCTGGCTAAAGACAGCATTAAACCAAAAACTAAATCGGCAACTGCCTCTCTATTTGTTCCTGGTGAGTTAACCACAACAATACCTTTTTCCTTTGCTGCATCAAGATCAATATTATCAACACCAATTCCGTGCTTTGCTATTACTTTTAACTTTGGCGCCGAGTAAATAACCTCTCTTGTAATGGGTTCCAGGCCTGTAATAATAGCGACAACATCATCAAGATAGCCTAACAGCTCATCTCCGTTTGTTACAGGTTGTTTCGGCCTTACAATTCCAAGCCCGTAATTTTCAAGAGTTTCCTGAGCTTTTTTGCTGTATTTGGCAAAAGATGCATTAGTCACTAAGACCTTATTCATTCATATTACCTTCTTTCATATTTGCTTTAAATCTTTGCAGTAAATGCTTTTATTAGTGATGTGCATTAAAGGGTTATTCAAAAGCAAATAATTGCCCCACACTATAGACCCCCAATTGAGAAGGCTTGAAATCTACCGTTTTACGAATTTACCCCAGCCGGGATTACCTAAAACCCTTCCGTTTTGAGCAACTACCTTGCCCCTTATGATTGTAGTCTCCGGATAGCCCTTTACCTTTAAATCTTCATATAGAATATAATCACTGAATTGTTTTATATCAGAAGATTTTAAAATGTGCTCCCTATTCAGATCAACTATAACCAAATCAGCGTCAAAGCCTACACAAATATCTCCCTTTTTGGGATAAAGACCGTAAAGCTTTGCCGGATTCAGGCTAAGTGTTTTTGCAATACTGGTAAGAGGAATCTGTCTTTTGTGATAACCCTCGCTAAGCATTATCGGAAACAGGAACGGTGTTCCTGGTGCACCGGCTGCAGGACTCCATATGTCTCCCATTTTTGCCGCCAGCTTTCGCGGTACATGGTCCGATCCAACCGTATTTATATCTCCTGCCTTAACAGCTTCCCATAATCTTTCATTATCTTTTCTGGTCCTTAAAGGAGGCCTTAGCTTGTATTTCTTGGAGGTGACATCCCCCTCATTCAAAACCAGGTAAGGATGACATGCTTCAAGAAAAACTTTATTATATTCCTGCCTGAACTTTATTGCTTCATCCAATGCAGGCTCTGAAGTAATATGGAGTATATTTACCCTGCAGCCAGCTTCTTTTGCTAAGGTCAAAGCCCTTCTTACCCCTTCAACTTCAGCAATAACTGGTCTTGAAAGTGCCCACGCTTCAAGGTCTGACCTTCCTTCATCCATTAGTCTTTTTTTAGCTCTATGTACTATATCAATATCTTCTGCATGTACTATGGCAACAGTATTAGTATAATTAGAAAGTCTCTCAAAGCTTTCCAATATATATCCGTCGCTAATAGTTTCAAATTGAACCGGTATCCCTCCGAATTTTGTAGTTTTCGCATCTTCTCCGCGGTAAGTCAGATAAAGCTTGAATGAAGTTATACCAAAATCATTTACATATCTCGGTATAGATTTTAAATGCTCGTCGGTTATCAAAACAATGTGGAACGAGAAATCGATATATGCTTTTTCTTCCCCCATAGACTTAATCTCTTCGTATGCTTCATCATAGGGGGTATTCTGCCTTAAAAAAAACAGCACGGTTGTAACTCCGCCGATAGCAGCAGAACTGGTCTCTGTCGACAAATCCTCTGATCCTGCACCTATGCCCAAGTGTGAATGGGGTTCTATTATTCCTGGAAAGATATACTTATCTCTTGCATCTATAACATTAACACCTTGAAGCTCAGTATCGGGACCGGTGATTGCTTCTATCCTGCCTTTGCTTATTCCAATATTCCCTAGGGTAATTTTACGACCTGGAAATACTATGTTTCCGTTTAATATTACCGTATCAAACATTTGAACTACTTCCTCTCATGGAGTAATTTCATTATTCTACTGAAATTACCTGTCTTCCGATATTTTTACCTTGTGCCAAATTCCCCAGGGCAATATTTACATCTTCAAGGGCATATTTTTTTGAAACGACAGGTTTTATTCTGCCGCTGTTAATTAATTTGATCACTTCACGGACATCATTTTTGCAGGAAGCCCGTGAACCATACATGGACAATTCCTTCAATACCATAGTATAGATTGGAATATCAACCGGAACACTCCTATATCCATTCAAAATGATTTTCCCTGATTTACCCAACAGCTCCAGATCACTGTTTATTGTTTCCGAGCTGGAGACGGTTTCCAGAACGACAGATATATCTGCACCATTTGTCATTTTTAAAATGGTGTCCTTATATTTTTCTTGATTTTTATCAAAAAGAACCAAATTTTTAAATCCTAACCCACGTGCAAAATCCAACTTTTCTTCACTTATATCAACACCGATTACATTTGCACCCATAGCTTTCGCTATTTGCAAGCCATGAATTCCAAGGCCCCCCAGGCCCATAACCAAAACATTATCGGCTTTGCTGATGGAAACTTTAGAAAAGCCATGATATGTTGTAGAAATAGCATCCGGAATTATGCACGCATCCTCAAAACTAAGTTCATCCGGAATAGGGATAAAATTTTGCGCCGGTATTGATACATACTCTGCAAACCCGCCATTTAACTCAAAGCCCAGTCGCCCTTTAATATTACTGCAGAGAGTTTCCCGGTTCGTTTTGCAATATAAGCACTGGCCACAACTCAAATAAAAATGCGCTATACCTCTGTCCCCTACTTTTAGATTTTTTACTTCATCACCCAATTCGGCAATCTCACCGGCGGATTCATGCCCCATAATTAAAGGGAGTTCTTTGACCTTTTTGTGCCCGCTCCATATTTTTACATCTGTTCCGCACATTCCGCATGACTTTACTTTTAATAGGACTTCGTCGTGGCCAACTTTTGGCATAGCAACATCTTGTATTACCAGAGGTTCTTTAAATTTTTTTAATACTGCTGCCTTCATATTTATCCTCCTGTGAGTGCCTAAAGTATTAAAGCATACTTATGGGCAGCTCAATTTCTTCAATAGTTATATACTTTTAACATATAAACTTGATAGAACCGAACGCCTAAACTGTTTCTTTTCATGGAGCAATTTCACTAAAAATTCCATTCAGCTCCGATTTATTTTTAACCAATGGGAGTGTAACCATTAGCAGTATTCTCGCCTTAACCGAAGTAAGATCCCCGCCGCTGATAACACCACATTGGCGTAAATCCCAAGGTCCGCAACCCCCACTAGCTCTTGATACCACAGACCCCATAGGTGAGCGGGGAGTTAAGACGAACGCAGTTTCTTTATCCTGCGCCTTTCTAACACTATCCATAATTTCAGGAGTGACCCCGCCGCCGCCCGGAAAGCTTTCTATGACTATTCCCCTATATTCATCGGAAACCAGAAAATCTATCAACCTTGAGTTTGTACCTAAGCTAACCTTTATTATTTCTACGTTCGTTTCCAACCTGTTAATCGGAGTAAATACCTTTCTCAGTATCGGATTCCTGTAGAAAATAACTCTATAATCTGATACCAGCCCCAATGGACCGGTATTTAATGAAACAAAAGTATTTAAACTAATTTTATGAATTTTGGAAACATCCCTTGCAGCATGAATCTCTCCGCCCATGCAAATCAGGACGCCTTTATTCTTGGCTGCAGGTGCTGCAGCAACCAATACTGAGTTAAATATATTTCTTGGTCCATCCGAATCTCTTTCTGAAGCATTCAGCATAGAACCAGTAAAAACTAAAGGTTTATCAATATCCCATAAAAGATCGGCCAAAAATGAAGTTTCCTCCATAGTAGCTGTACCTTGCGTGATAACAGCACCTGCATAATCTTCTTCATTAAGCTTTGCTTTAATAAGCTCAACAAGGTCTAAAATCTGATGCGGCTCTAAAGCAAAGCTTAATGTATTACAAAACTGCACGGGCTCCAGTTCAGCAAACTTATCTATTCCAATAAGAGATGAACTAAGCTCTTTAGCAGTTATAGCAGGTGAATATCCTTTTTCATTATCATATTTTGATGAGATTGTCCCGCCTGTAGAAACAATCAATACTTTTGGCTTTTTCATATTTAATCCTCGTTGCAGAATACGGCTGCCCTTAGAACATTATCCAATCTTTGATCCATAACCTCAAAAGCCCTGGCTACCTCGCTTAATGGGAATTTGTGAGTAATAAGCGGTTCAATCTTAATCTTTTTTTGTTCCAACAAGTTTACTGCTTTCGGATAAAATCCGAATCCTCCCTTTGTACCTATCATAGAAATTTCTTTGCTGTAAAAATCCTTTTGAGGCAATCCGTCTATTTTATTGAAAGAAGTACCGTACTGGACAACTGTTCCACCCTTTTTAACCATTCTTATACATGACAATATGCTTGATACAGTACCGGAGGACTCAATTACAACATCAAAGCCTATGTTTCCTGTCCTCTTCAGCAGATTCTTTTCCCAGTCCGGATCCTGCTTTATATTTACGGTAAAATCAGCTCCCAGGCCTTCTGCTATTTTCAATCTTGAATCTCTAGTTCCAACCATGACTACATCCCTTGCGCCTGCGAGCTTGCATAGCTGCAGCATAATAAGGCCGCTGTAGCCAGGTCCTACAAGCAATACACTATCGCCGAGCTTTAATCCCGAGCGATCCAATGCTCTTAAAGCAGTAGCAACACCAACTACCCCTTGAGCTTCTATGGAAGACACATCTTTGCTTATTTTAAGCAGTACATTTTCCGGTACAATTATATATTCTGCCAAGGAACCGTCTATAGTCCTTCCCAGCATATTAGGTGCTTCGCAATATGAAGTCAATCCAATGTGGCACCAATGGCATTTGCCGCAGCCCCAGCTTGCCTGGGAAACTACATGATCGTTTACGCTTACCCTGCTGACTTTGTCTCCTATTGCCGCTACTATACCGTTGTATTCATGGCCTAATACAACGTCTTTCTTTGCCGCATAGTCCCCACGGTATACAGAGACATCAGTCCCGCAAATTCCCACGCAATCGACCTTTACCAATACTTCATTCGGTTCAAGCTCTGGTAGAGTAACATCAACGATATCTAATTTCTTTACTTCTCTTAATATACTGGTTTTCATATTGAGTCACCCCTTTAGCCTGCAATTTGTGCAGTGTTTTCTTTTTTATATAATTTCTTGCCTGCAAAATATCCTATTGCAATCAGCACAATTCCAATAATATCGGTTTTTAGACCCGGTATAATCAAGCATATGCCCCCAACCATAAGCATTGCTCTTCCAACCATGTGCAAGGGCTGTTTGAACCAGCCTTCGGTAGACATTGCGATGCCATATGCACCTGCCAGTGAAGTTATAACTACCCAAACTATTTCTAATGGTTGTCCCTGCAGGAATATTGCCGGAGAGTATACCATTACGAAGGGAATAATAAAGCCTACTATAGCCATTCTGAATGCTACAAAGCTTACTGTTACAGGATTTGCTTTAGCTATTGCCCCAGCCGGATATGCAGCTAATGCTACCGGAGGAGTGATACCGCTCAAGCAAGCAAAGTAAAATATAAACATGTGGGCCGATAATGGGCTGATGCCCATTTGAGCTAATGCAGGAGCCATTATGGCTGCTCCTACCAGATAACATGCTGTGGTAGGAAGTCCCATGCTGAGTATTATTATTATTATGGCGGTCAATATTAGTGCCAATAATAAACTTGAACCAGCCAGCGTAATTATCAAGCTTGACAGCTTAAGGCCTACGCCTGTCATAGAAACCAATGCCATTATTATACCTGCAGAAGCACATGCGGCAATTACTTCCAAAGAACCGTTAAGGCCGGCTTGTAATGCATCAAGTATACTTTTAAGACCCATTCTTGTTGATTTTTTAAACCAAGAGACCACTATACAGGCTATAATCGAAAGAAAAGCTGATTTAATTGGAGTAGCTCCCATAACAATAAGAGTATATAACAATACTAATAACGGAATAACCAAATGACCCTTGCTGCTTACCACATCCTTTATTTTTGGGAGCTCTGATGCCTTCAAGCCTACTAATCCGTCTTTACCGGCTCTCAAATCGATTACAAACCAGGCAGTTATGAAATACAACAATGCCGGAAGTGCTGCAGCAACCATTATATTTGTATATGGAACACCGATCATTTCTGCCATTAAAAAGGCTCCGGCTCCCATTACAGGAGGCATTATCTGACCGCCGGTAGAAGCAACCGCTTCAACTGCACCTGCATATTCTTTCCTGAATCCTGATTTTTTCATCATTGGAATAGTCATAGTTCCTGTTGTTACAACATTGGCAATTCCGCTTCCGGATATAGTCCCGAAAAGTGCGCTTGAAAGAACAGCGACTTTTGCGGGACCTCCTCTTAATCTGCCTGCAATTGCATAGGAAAAATCAGTATATAATTCTCCCGCACCGGAGTTTTTCAGGAATGACCCGAATAGTATAAAAAGTACTACATAAGTAGAAGAAACGCCTATAGGCATCCCAAATATACCATCAATATTGAATGCATAACTGATTATTTTTTTTACTGAATAGTCCCTTCCCATAAACATGCCCGGGAAGTAGCTCCCAAACTTTGCATAAATCAAAAAAGCCAGGACTACAATTACCAAAGGCCAACCCAAAACTCTTTTAGTAATTGCCAAAACCAAAAGTATCGCTAACGCACCAAATATTAAGTCTCCTTGTGTTGGGTTTACGCCGGCCCTTAAGATAAAATCATGGTCTTGTACAAGTACATATCCGGCTACAGCAAAACCAGCAATAGCCATTAGTATGTCAAAAAATGTAATCTTCATTTTTTTGTTAAAGCCGGGATAGAGTAACGGTATCAATATAAATCCGAACAAAAGATGTATGTTTCGTAATACGATTACTGAAGTTGCAGCGATACCCAAAGCATAAATGTGCCAAAGAGAGCCTGCTATTGCAATCCATGATACTATAAGAGCCGTCTTACCGGTAAAAGTCCTTTTTCTGGCTTCATATTGATCTAAAAGCTCTTGAACTTTGGCTTCCTCATCTGTTTTTGGATTTTCCACGTTTTGAGCCATAAAAACACCTCACTATCAATCCATATTTTTTCCGCAAATCTTTATCAACATATAATTAAGACAAAAAGTTTAACAGGTACTATTTCAAAAACTACCACTTTTCCACCCTATTTTATTAGATGTGCACCTATAGGAGCAGTAATCCTACAGGTGCACATATCATGAATCAGTTCTTTGGAGGTGGAGGCAAAACAGGCAGTTCAACGCCCTTCTCCTCATAGTACTTCTTAGCGCCCGGATGCAACGGCAGATTCATATACTTTACATTTTTTAAATCAGTCTCAATAAAGCTAGCGTGTGCATTATGAATAGCATCAACATTTTCCCAGGTTGTCTTAACCAGCTCATATACAAAGTCTTCCGGGAGGTCCGGCGAGCAAGCAATGAAGTTCCAGCCCTGAAGTGCCTTGTAGTCTGTTGTCATAGCCTTATATGTGCCGCTCTTGAGAATACCTACGTTATAATACGGGTTATCGTCTTGGAATTTTTTTAGCTCTTCATCGCTAAATCCAAAGAATTTAAGCGGATGCTGCAATTCCAATTCCTGAATAAATGAAGCAGGGTGCCCTGCAAGGTAAAATACAGCATCAACCAAACCATCCGCCAGCATTCCGCCTACGTCATCCCAGTTTGCATTTACAATTTCTTTAGGTTTAATACCGAAGTAATCAACTAACTCTCTTCCTGTAAAGTCACTTCCGCCGCCTGCATATCCAAAGGATATGATTTTCCCATCCAGATCCTTTATGGAATTAATATCTTTATGCTCCGCTGTTGTGAACCATACACCCTCATAAGAATAAGAAGGGAATAGTGAATTAACTTTCTGATACTTAGTGCCCTTAGCCCAGGTCAGCCCATAGTAGCCAGGGTACGTTTGGAATGTAGAAGTTATACCAAAATCAGTATCCCCTGAGTCGATAGTCTGCATGTTTTGTGAGGATCCGCCGGGTTCCACGGTCATATTCAGCCCGGGGATTTTCTGCATCAGCATGTTACTCCAAGCTGCAGTATAAGTTACAAACAAGCTTCCAGCCGATGCACTTCCTACTGCAAATACCTTTTTGGGAATTTCCACCTTGGCTTCTGATGTTGCTGCTGGTGCCGCAGCTGCCGGTGCTGTTTCTGCTTTTTTGGGAGCACAGCCCACTCCCAGGATCATTGATGCAACTAGAATACAAGCAAGTAACACGAGTCCACTTTTCCTGATCTTCTTCATAAGTTAATTCCTCCTCCAATATTTAAGACTTTTATGGGATTAATTAAATCTTTTACCCTTGTGGTATTTTTGTTTTACCAATAGTCCGGTGTAATGGATAGATGTGTCTATACAAAGAAAACAAGTGCTAAAACCCATTTAATGTTTCTTAGAAAACTAACCTAACAATTCGTCACAATAAGGATAGCGTGATAATATTTCATTTCCTGTTTCAGTTACGAGAATTGTATCTTCTATACGTACTCCGCCGCCTCCAGGAACGTTAGGTACCAGAATAGCCGGCTCACATGAGAAAATCATGCCGGGCTGGAATTCGAATACATTTCCGCCGGTAGCAGCTATTTCACCGATAAGCGGTGCTTCAAGCCCGGATACGCCTATGGAGTGTCCTAATACTCCATGGAATCCCCACTCTTCAAAGCCATGCTTCTTGATAACATTACGTGCTGCGATATTTAATTCTTCGTTGGTGTGTCCCGGCTTGAGAAGTTCATGAACAACCATCATTTCCTCATAAACTGCATTGTATATCCTCTTCTGCATGTCATTTGGCTTACCATGCACTACTGTCCTGGTAGTATCAGAGAAGTATCCGTTGAAGCAGCCGCCGAGGTCCATGAATACCAAATCGCCGGGAAGAACTTTTCTGTCTGAAGCGAAACGATGAAGTGGTGCTGTTTCCTCTCCTGAGGTCACTATAAGGTTACACTGTGGTACTTCCATGCCGTATGAGTAGAAGACCTTCATAACTTCACCCAATATTTCACAGTTTCTTGCACCAGTCTTGATATGATCAATAGCAGCTTGCTGACCAATAGCTGCTATTATGGAGGACTCCCTCATTAATTTTATC
This sequence comes from Caulobacteraceae bacterium, assembly GCA_050261415.1. Lineage (GTDB taxonomy): Bacteria > Bacillota > Clostridia > Lutisporales > Lutisporaceae > JBLNDG01. Next base: position 14,295 of record JBLNDG010000254.1, read on the forward strand.
TCTTCGGCGTTTTTTACTGCTTTAGCTTCTATAACACATGCATCGCCGTCAACAATTTCACAGTTTGGAAGTGCAGCTCTGAGTTTTTCAAGCATTACGAAAGTACCAGCGTCTACGCCTAGTCTTCCTTTTGTAAAACCTTGTTCTTTAAGTGTTTGAACAAATTGTTTTATCATGGTATCGACAATACCGGGTTCTTCCATTGTTCCGCATGGTTTGATTTCTTCCGGCTTCATCCAGGTCATCGTAGCACGGCAGCGTGGTGCGTCACCACTTGTAACATAAAGAACCGGTCTGCTGGTCTGAGTCATCATTGATGCGTTTCTTGATAAAAAGCTTATTGGCCACCAAAGAGGTCTCATGTTGGTCATATACCTTATGTTTTCAGCTCTGAAGGTGATCAATGCATCAAGATTATGTTTCTTCATTGTCTGGCGCAAACGTTCTGTACGCATTTCCCGCATTTTTACAAAGTCTACTCTATCTACCCAATCTACTGCAAAATTCATGCTTTTTTCCTCCTTATTATGTTTGCAAGTTTACATTAATAAAAGTGATTCGCGAACCAATTTTGTACAACTATCTATATTAGCAATTCCTATGCCAACCAAAAACATAATAGTTTCAGTAATTATCAGCACAATTTGTCCGTATTTGGGTATCTTTATGGGACAATCCCGGACAATCGCTATGCAGAAGTCAAACCTCTTTCATATTGCTTCAGCAATGCTCTGCCCATATCCTTTATATATGTACCGTCACCGGTTTTGCTTTGTACCAGTTCAAACTCCTTCATTATCAGAAGATATCTTTTTATCTGGCTTTCGCTCATACTTACACCGGTCTTTTCAAGTTCAATGCTTAAACCTTTTCTTGTCCATTTAAAAGGAGGAGAATCAAGGGCTTTAAGAATATTAACGAAAGTTGATATCTGACTATACGCTTCCAGCCTTTGGATAAGTTCATCGATAGATGTATCTTTAACTGTTAATGTTTTATTAATTTTATTCCGTATAATATTTAGGAGTTCTTCCTCCCAATCCATATCAAGCTGAATAAAGTTTGCCATATATTCTGCCATATTTCGCAATTCTCTTACATTACCAGGCCAATTATAAGATTCAAGTCCTACTTTTAAATCATCCGGGAATTCCTTAAAATCAACATGAAACTGATTTTTAAGAATATTGATAAATAAAGGAAAAATATCCTCTGTCCTTTCTCTGAGGGGCGGAATCCTGAGCGGAAGCACACTTAAACGGTAATATAAGTCCTGACGGAATGTACCTTCATTTACCATAACCTGAAGATCCCGGTTTGTTGCTGCTATAATCCGAATATCTACCGGTATAACCTGTGAACCCCCTACGGGAAGTATCTGGCGCTCCTGTATAACTCTCAATACTTTCTTCTGTATGTTTATAGGTGCATCACCGATTTCATCCAGGAATATAGTGCCTTTGTGGGCCAATGCAAATAAGCCTGGCTTCCCCCCTTTTCTGGCTCCGGTAAAGGCACCATCCTCATAACCAAACAGCTCCGACTCGCAGAGGCTTTCGCTGAGGGCTGCAAAATTCACAGCAACAAAGGCTTCGCCTGCCCTCTCTGAGGCATTGTGTATTGCTTGAGCCAGGAGTTCCTTACCGGTACCGCTTTCACCCTCTATCAATATTGTTGAATTACTTTTGGCAAATTGCCGGGCTTTCAGTATAAGCTGCTCCATTATTCTGGACTTAAATAATATATTCTCAAACTTATATTCAGCAATAAGCCCCCTCTCATGGAGGGAGAACCGGTAATTCTTTTCTATTCTTTCAATGTTTTTAATATCCTCAACTATTATGATTGTTCCATGGTCTTGACTGAAGCTGCTGTTGTTAATTTCTATATGGCAGTTTTTTCCGTTGATTGTGTGAAAAAAGTCTTTTCCGGAAGTTTTGCTCTTTTTAAGAATGCTTTTAATATGAGATGAAGAGTTGTTATTGATTTCGAGAAGCTGCCGGGCTTTTGAATTATAAAAGGATACTTCGTGATTGTGGTCTAATAATACAATCCCCGATTTGAATATGTTAAGCAATTGCTGCAGCTTCTCGGTTAGAAACAAATTTTTACTATATTCCTGGGAGTAATGATATAAGAGTTGTAAAGATGGGCGAAAGAAAGCTGATGTAAGTGTGTGTTTGACATTTTCATAAATTTTTAACTCCATTGATATTTGAATGCAAGTATTTATATCTATTGGCCTTATGCCCAGATTGATTATTTCAAACTCCTGATCAGGTATCAATTGCTCTTCGCCAAAGGTAACAACATATTTGCAACCTTTGTTCCATGATTCCATACCGGGGTAATAGGGATAAAACTGAATATGGGTAATTCCAGCCTCTACCAATTGGTCAATCGCCTGTACTGCAGTTTTATATAGCTTATTGACTACAAGCACTGAAGATCCTGCAGGAACTTCATACAATTTACTCACCATTTCAATATTAATTATTCTGTCTGCAAAGATTGTTCTTGTTTCCGGGTCAACATACTTTAATGCAATGTCTCTAATATTATGGCTTGTAACAACCACCAGCATGTCGCTTATTTTTGAACCTGGTACCAATTCTTCAAAGTAGGTGCTTTTAATATCCACCATATTGCCAAACATTTCCTGAAGCTGTTTTTGAATTGCTATTGCAGTATTGGCCGTTAGCGAAAGAAGAGTTAATGACAGCAATTGAATACGCCCCCCCATTATTTTCATTAATGTAGCAACTAAGAATATTTTAACATCTTTCGACAAAAAATGCATTTATCCGCGCTCAGTTGGATAAAGAAATCTATGAGGCAAAAAACTCGTAATACTTGCAGTAAGTAAATACTGCAAGTATTACGAGTTTTTCTTAGAACTAGTGTAAAACTTTTTTGTGAGCATAAAAGTTCAGACCTTATTTCTTCGCGGCCCTCTCAAGAAACTTTGACAGCTCGATTATGTATCTCTCATGGGTTCCTTCACCGACTTTTTCCCGGTCGTCATAAGCTTCAAGTCTGAAGGTAAGCTTTTTCCCTTCAATATTAACAAGTTCAGCTTTTGCACGCACCTTCATTCCTACAGGAGTTGCTGCGATATGTTTCACATTCAGGCTGGTCCCAACCGTAGCAAGGCTTCCACCCAAGAAAGGATCAACTGCTGAAAGTGCTGCGTTCTCCATTAATGCTACCAGCATTGGAGTAGCAAGTACAGTTACACTCCCACTCCCAAATTTTACTGCGGTGTCATTTTCTTCAACTTTCTTTTCAACTTGTGCTGTCATTCCTACTTTCAAACCATAATCCATAAAATTCACTCCAATACTATTAATATACTAAAAGCCTGACCTTATGAAAGGTCAGGCTTTTGATTAAGCATTGACGAATATTTCCTCGAACTCGCTCTGATCGAGCTTTTCCCTTTCCAGAAGCGCTTGTGCAACGCCATGGAGCTTTTGGATGTTTTCTTTTAACAGAGACTCTGCCTTATGGTAAGCAACATCTATTGTTTTCTTTATTTCCTTATCTATCAGTGCTGCAACCTCTTCACTGTAGTTTCTGGACCTTGTTAAATCCCTGCCTATGAATACTTCATCATGGTCTGTTCCAAAGGTCATCGGGCCAAGGTTTTCGCTCATGCCGTACTCTGTTATCATTTTTCTTGCAATGCTGGTGGCTCTTTCAATATCGTTCTTGGCACCCGTGCTGACATCATCAAGCACCAGCTTTTCTGCAACCCTTCCGCCCAGGAGACTTACTATTTCCTCCTCCAGTTCGGATTTGGACATATAGAACTTATCCTGCTTAGGGAGCGATATTGTATAACCGCCAGCCCTTCCTCTCGGTATGATAGATATCTGATGCACAGGATCCGCATTCGGAAGAAGCTTCTGAACAACTGCGTGGCCAGCCTCATGGTAGGCTGTCAGCTTCTTATCATGCTCGCTTACCACTTTGCTCTTCTTTTCCGGACCTGCTATTACCCTTATCGTAGCTTCATCAAGCTCCACCACTTCAATCTTTTTCTTGCCTCTCCTTGCTGCCAGAAGTGCAGCCTCATTCATAAGGTTCTCAAGGTCTGCAGGTGTAAATCCCGTTGTCCCTTTAGCCAAAGTCTCAAGATTGGCTTCCAGGGATAGAGGTTTGTTCTTGGCATGAATCTTTAAGATTTCTTCCCTTGCCTTCACATCAGGTATGCCAACTGTTATCTGCCTATCAAAACGCCCCGGTCTCAAGAGCGCCGGGTCAAGTATATCAGGTCTGTTTGTTGCTGCAATAATTATGATGCCTTCGTTTACGCTAAAGCCGTCCATTTCTACCAGGAGCTGGTTCAAGGTCTGTTCTCTTTCATCATGTCCGCCTCCAAGGCCTGCACCTCTTTGACGTCCTACTGCATCAATTTCATCTATGAATATTATGCAGGGGGAATTCTTCTTTGCCTGCTCGAACAGGTCCCTTACCCTGGAAGCACCAACCCCGACAAACATTTCCACGAAATCAGATCCGCTTATGGAGAAGAACGGTACCCCGGCTTCTCCGGCAACTGCTCTTGCGAGATATGTCTTACCGGTTCCAGGAGGTCCTACAAGGAGAATACCTTTAGGAATTCTTGCCCCTAATTCGATAAAGCGCCTCGGCTGCTTTAAGAAATCAACTATTTCTCCGAGTTCTTCCTTTTCTTCATCCGCACCCGCCACATCTGTAAAAGTGATTTTTTTCTTGTCATCGGTATGCAGCTTGGCCCTGCTCTTGCCAAAGGACATTACCCTGTTACCTCCGCCTTGGGACTGTTGCGTCAATACGAAGAAGAACACAATGAATATTACTATAAGCACAATCGACGGCAGTATAGAGAACCATGCCGAAGCGGCCGACTTTACCTCATACCTTACACTCAACCTGTCACGTTCAATATAGTCCTGAGCCAATGTATTGAACATATCAGTAGGAACAATGGACTCAAACCGCTTGCCGTCCGTCATCTTACCCGATACCACCGATGTACCTCCCGAATCTGATATGGTAACATCCTTTATCCTTCCATTCTCTATGTTCGTAATTAATTGGGTATAGGACAGCTTTTCCTTGACAGGTTCAGCATTTTGAATAATTAGTACAAACATATATATTATGATAATAATTAATATATAAAAGCTTATACCTCTTAAGAATTTCTTCAATAATAGCCCTCCTTTTCGAGAGATGTTATACTACTATAGACAGCAAATGCTATTCTGATAATTTTAGTATTTGCCCTACTTAGCGCAGACTTCCAGTTAGCAAAATATTACAAACCGGAAATTCGCAATAAAAATATTTTAGCACAATGCCCCTCAAAACACAATATTGATAACTAGCAGCTGCGTTCATTTTTCGCGTATTTCACCCAATCCGTCAGCAATATTATTCGGAATAAACCTCGGGCTTCAAAACGCATACAAAAGGAAGATTTCTGTATACCTCATCATAATCAAGCCCATAACCTACTACAAATTCATCCGGAATTGAAAAGCCCGAATATTCAATATCTACATTGGCTTTTCTTCTCTCCGGCTTGTCAAGAAGGCTACATATCTTCACGCTTTTAGGATTCCTTGATTTCAGGTTCTCCACAAGATAGCTCAGGGTTAAACCGCTGTCAACGATGTCTTCTACAATAAGAATATCCTTATTCATTATGTCCCTTTCAAGGTCCTTTATAATTCTTACCACTCCCGAGGATTTTGTTGCGGAGCCATAGCTGGAAACCACCATAAAATCCATCGTGAGCGGCAGCTTTACCTCCCTGACCAGATCAGAGAGAAACAGCATGCACCCCTTCAATATGCCTACGACCATCAGATCTCTGCCCTTATAGTCTTCCGTTATCCTGCTTCCCAGTTCCTTTACTTTTTCCTTTAATTCGTCTTCGCTTATCAAAATTCTAAGAATATCTTTATCCATTGTATGACCTCCTCAAGTATTTGATTATAATAACATCTGAAGTCCGATCCGTTATCTTGTACTTTTCGCTGATTCGACCGCCAACTATCCAGACAACTTCGTTTCCATCCGCTATGAGCTCTATCTCATCCCTCTGCTCGCGAGGTACCTTTTCATCAATAAAGTAGTCTTTGAGCTTTTTACTTCCCTTAAGTCCAATAGGTGAAAACATATCCCCAGGTTCACGGTTTCTCAGGACAAGCCCTTCTCTTATTTTTGAACCATCGATAAATATTCTGTCCTTTTCTTTAGTAATCCTTTCAATATCGTTTGATTTTTTTCTTGCTATAATTATACGGCCGTTCTCCGTCTCGATATTATTGTCATAATCATATTTTAACTTATAATAACATTTTTTATCAGCCTTCTCAATATCTTTTGCCAATATTAGTTTGTCATAGGACACATACGCTTTTATCTTTTGCGGAAGCATTACAGCAGCCCCTGTAGACTTGTCCATCAAATCAACGATGCCTTCAAAATGTTTAAACTCAAAGCCATTTAATGTATTTGACAGATTTTCTACAGCTATTCTCACAAGCCGCCTCTTTAATGCAATATGCATGCCCTTTGTTTTGCCCGTATCAATTATAATCCTGCCGGCCTCTGACTCCGCCACAGTATCAAAGGCCTTTCCTGCCTCCTGCTCAAGAAATTCATTTTCGTCCTTGATCAGGTTTGAAAACCGTGCAAGAGCTTGCTTGATATTTGGATTAAAGTTCTTTTCCATATATGGAATAAGCTCAAGCCTTACCTTGTTTCTATAGTATATCGGTTCAAGATTGGTTTTGTCTATTCTGGGGTTCAGCTTCAGTTCACTGCAATATTCCTCGATTTTTCTCCTGTCTGTTTCGATAAGCGGCCTGACAATATTGTCTCTAACAGGCTCGATTCCTTTCAGGCCGTCAATTCCGCTTCCCCTCATGAAGCGCATAAGTATTGTCTCGATATGGTCGTTAAGGTTCTGGGCTACCGCTATTTTATTGGCACCCACCCTGTCACACATTTCATTAAACAGTTTATACCGGATCTCCCTACCCGCCTCTTCAGGAGAGAGACCTGTTTCCACTATATACGCAGGTACGTCAAAAGCTTCTACCCATGCGGGTATCCCCCATTCCTTACAGGTTCGCTCCACAAACGCAGCATCTTCGTCTGCATCCTTGCCCCGGAACTTGTGGTTAAGGTGGGCTGCATACAGTTCGTAACCACACTCGTTACTTAAGGTCTTGAGGATATGCAGCAGGCATAAAGAATCAGGTCCTCCCGATACTCCTACAACAATTCTATCCCCTTTTTGCAGCATGTTGTATTTGTTTATTGTTGCTTTCACCGTCTCAACAAGATTTACCACAAAATCACCTTCCGGCATTAATATATCAACAACCCAGTCAATTTATCCCTTCATACAATATATGCTAACACATAGACTTTACATTTTAAAGTCAATTTTCGAAAACAGCTCCATTACATGCGTTGCCCGGAAATAAACCTCAATATAGAAAAAATAAAAGCTCTGAGGCATCGAGCCTCTTCGCTTTTGACTGATTCTACTTTGGTAGAATGTCCGCTACTAAACGATTTTTGCTTTATATCATGCAAAAATCGTTCCGACCAGAACCGCAAGCAGTATTGATAAAAGAGCTATTACTGCATCCAGTACCATATTGACCTTGCTGCCATTAATGCTGCCAATATTCAAAGCGCTCAACTCATTGTAAAGGCCACCGCAGCTATCAATATACCCCCGGCAGCAGCGGTTCAATATATCATTCAATTTTCTTGGCACTCCTGCCTTATTGAGCTTCTGCAATATGCACTCCAGTTTTTCCTTTTCAGGATTTAAGTCCCTGTTCAAAAGCATTGCAATAAAGAGAACCATTATGGCAAATAACTGATAAGAAAGCTCCGCTGTCCTGCTTCCCATATTCCATGATTTTCTGTCGTACATTGCAGTGTATTCTTTGACGATATCCCCAATTTTTGCAATGCTTCCAAGATCCACAAGACGTATCAGGCCGTTCCTTTTATCAATCATTATATTTTCATACTTAAGGTCAGTATATACATAACCTTCGTTATTGATTTGCTCTAAGGCTTTTGTCAACACCCTTACAATATCTATCTTATTTCTGATTGAGAGCCTGCCATTCTGTGCCAAGTTCTTCAAAGTGCAGCCTTCTATATATTCCATTGTAAAAAAATGATATAAAGTGCCCCCCCTGCTGCAGTCATCCAATTCATATGCCTCCGGTATAAAGCCTTTGCCCTTGAACTTTTTCAAATTTGTATATTCCTTGGTTATGCTGACAAGATCTTTACCTATTTTAAGCGCCAGGGTATTACCGTACAAATCATGAACCAGGTAAATTTCTCCGATGCCTCCGCTCCCTAATTTTCGCATAAGGACATAGTCCTTTTTGCTCCATTTCCCGGTGATCCTGTCATACTTGTTGCTATACATAGTACTTTTTTACTTCAAAGTCTGCCTCTTCATCCTTACTCTGCATATTGTAGTATTCATACATCAGCTCACAAGCCTTGAGTATCGCGGGTCCTGTCGGCGTGCTGCCCCCCGGCCTGATTGACTCAAGCTTTTGCCTCAGGATATCTATCTCGCTTGTAAACCCGCATATGAGGCTGCACATAGCCTCACTACCGCCCGGGTATGCTATGACGGCTATGCTGCTGTTACCCTTCCTTTCCTGAAGGTTCTCCAGCAGTTCCATGATGCTTTTTTTCGCCAGGTGAAGCTTATCCCGCATGCTTCCGCTGGTGTCCAGCGCGATTATGCATTTTAGATTGACATTATCCCCGTATTTTTCAATAAAATCTACTATTTTAAACCTAGACTGCGGCTCAAGGTTTTCCATATCCTGACCTATTATGGTTTTCAGCTGCCTGCTGACAATTTGTTCAATAGTTCTTTGGGCCGTTTTCTGTGTAAGAAACTGCATGGTCTTTCCCAGGCCTTCAATACGCGTGTATTCGCATAAACCGCCTCCAGCCCTGGCAATTTCCTCTACCTCTTCTATATCCTTTTCATTCCCACTCGCCCAATGGTTTATTACCCCAATAGTGCTGACGGTTATACCTGCACTAAACGCCTTTGCTGCAGCTTCGACAGGATTTATTCCAACATTGGACCTGCCGTCGGTGACTGCTATAATCTGTTTTATTTCTCCGCTGTCGATAAGCTCAATCATAAAAAAACCTCCTTATTCGGCTTATTTAGACAAATCAAGTTTGTTAATAATACTTGCCAAAAAAGGAGGCTTATATTCAATTTAAGCATTCCTACATTGTTTCCCAGATCTTTGCAACCAAAACCGTCATATCATCAGGGGCTATGCCGCCATTCAGTTCGAGACAGCTGTTTAATATATCCTCTGCCATTTTCTGCGGATTCCTGGTATTCATTTTCTGTATCATATCCGCAAGCCATTTTTCCTTGTCCACTACATCCTTATTGCAGTCCAGCACGCCGTCGGTTACCATAATGACAAAGTCTCCGTCCTTCAGCTTCTTTCTTACAAGCTCCATATCAATTTTATCCAATATTCCTACCGGAAGTGAACCTGTCCTTATTATGCTTACATCTTCCGCATATTTTATAAAGGTTGATACTGCCCCTACCTTTACAAACTCCACTTCCCCCGTATACTGGTTTATTATAGTCAAATCTATTGTCGAATAGGTTTCGTCGTTTGACTTCATCAGAAGCATTGAATTTATGGTCTTCAAAGCTATGTCCTTATCAAACCCCGCATACAGGAATTTTTCGAGGAGGGTGATAGTCATATTGCTTTCAATAGCAGCTTTTGGGCCTGTTCCCATACCATCACTCAAAGCAAGCATGAACTTCCCGTCCTTAAGCTCTATGAAGGAGTAATTATCCCCCGAAACTGCCCCGGATTTGTTTGTCCTGGCTATGCCTGTCGCCACCTGATATCTTTGCGCTTCCTTAAGCTTTATGCTGCAAATGTTGCTCTGTATCAGATCACAGGCCATGTCTTTCTTGTTGAACTTCCTGCCGGTTATCTTATTAACCAACGGAATTATATTTTTGATGCATTCCCTTTTGCCTCCGCAGCTGTTTACTCTTATGTCTACATCCAGTGTACTTCCCGTCTTTGCTACAATTACATCCTTAACACGTACTGCTTCGCTGTCCAGGCCTACCATAATCAGTTCCTCCATTTCCCTGTCAAAATCCACATCCATATCTATTCTTGAAGCCAAGCTAGCTACCACTGAGGATACCTCCTTTAACTGATCACTTACTACGTGCCGGCTTTCGTTCATTTTTTTCTTCCACCCGAGACTATTCCTGAATAAATCATAATGATGCCCCAGATTTGCGCATATGTCTTCGCTTTTCAAGCACCGCTCCTTGAATTCCTGGGGAACTGTATGCTTGTTCAGCTCGCTGCCGTTTTCTATTATTGATATCAGATTGAAAAAATACTGGTAACTCTTATAGAAATCCCTTTTCCAGCAGCTGCTTTTCATCCCGCAGCCCACACACACCTTATTGGCTACCTGGTCAATGAGCTGTGCAGCGTCTGCCTGGGAAAAGTAAGTGTTATCCTGCAGCCTGTCCCCCAGTGTTTCTGAAAGCGATTTGAAAACACCGGAAAGCTCATTAAGCTTGTCTATGGTATAAGCCTTCATCCTTTTGCTGTAAGACTGATCTTTCAGGTATTCAACATCGAATAAGCACTTGTACCCTGAGAGCCTCTTTAAGAGTTTCCGGGGAAGAACCATGAAAATTACTGATGCTGAAAGGATTTCATAAAATCTTATCATTACCTCCGTTGAACCGTTTATGTAGAAGGTCATAAGTGCATTGCTGAGTATAAAACCAAGAGGACAGCCGAAGCGCCCCAGGTTCTTCATGACTCCGCACATTAAACCGCATAACCCGTATACTCCTACTGCAGCAGGAAGTATGGAACCGGAAAGGGACTGGATAATTCCCATAGTAATGCCTACAGCAGCGCCTATTCCCACACTCCCAAGATATGCAGACAGCATAATAATAAGGATTACAAATATATTCTTTAGAGAAAGCCCTCCAACTACAAACTCCGCTCCTATAAAACAAAAGGCTGCAAGTATGGAAAGTGCCGCAATCTCCTCTGAGGAAATCAGCCTCCTGTTCTTATAATTCCTGATTATAGGTATTGTACGGTCGTATATGTAAACAAGCATAGGTATCATGCACGACTCTACCATAATCATGAGCAAGTCGTACAGGTAATAGTTCCTGATATAGAATATGCAGTAGCCTGCTGCGAAATTGGCTGCAACTCCGGAAACTGATACCAATATTTTTTTCTCAGCTTTTATATTGCGGATTATAAAATAAATGATAATTAAAACTGCCGCTGAAAACAGGTACTTAAGAAGCAGCTCCTTTTGCCCCAAGGAAACTATTCCTAGTAATATGCTTGTCCCAATTATAAAAGGGTTTATCCCCTGAACCACTGCAGTTGAGAGATAAGCAACAGAAAAAGGATTGAGAAAATCCAGTATTACAGCTCTTCCCATCAGAAACCCGAGTATGCTGAATACTATCTGTACTTTGAACCGGCTGCCTAATGTTATAGAAGTTATTCTTTTAAATCTGCCTGTTTTGTTTGAAACCAAGGGCAACGCTTCGCTCCTGCCTGCCAATTTAGCCACCACCTTATCAGTGTAATATTCTATATGTTTCGCACTAAACATTTTACATTGAATTCAAATAGTGCGAAACGTTTTCCTTGATTCATATGCCGTGAAAAGTACATTTTTGATGACCAAAATCAGACGCTTTAACTGATTTTGTATGATAAATCTTTTTCACGGCATATATTGTATATAAGGAAACACAAGCGTCATAATGTTCAATTACTGTATATGAATTCTAACACAAGGGTTTTGAAATATTTGTCATGTTTGGTTCAGGAATTTAAAAAACTTTTAGACAATGTGACATGTTTTTTGACATTTGAGGTGCCAGAAACTCAGGATAAGACATATGAAAATCAAAAAAGCCACGATTTAGTGATAAAACTCATAATATTTGCAATAAATGAAATGCTGTAAATACTATGAGTTTTACATATTAAGTGCAAAACTTTTTTGTGAAACATAAAAGTTCAGGCAGCGACTCATTTGAAAATGGTTTTGCATTGTCCGTTACTTGATTTGAAACAAGAAATGAAAAAAGTCTTATGACTCAACTTATGCTGGGTCATAAGACCTCATTTAGATTCTTTTAATCTACTATCACTTTTCTAAAATATCCAAAGCTTTTTCATATTCTGAAGTACCAACTTCAATAATACTGCCAGTTCTGGTAGCAAGACTTATAGAGTCCTCATTGTCTACAAGAAAAATTAAGTATGTCTTTTCTTCTTCAATACCTGCAGGCAATAGTATTGAGTTAATATTTTCAAATCCGCCACCCTTATATATTTTCTCAGGTGTAAAATCAACTGAGACTATTGTTTTTGCAGCGTTTGCATATGATACATTGCTGGCCGTAAGTTCGATTATATGATCCGATGCATCTATTTGCTCCTTAATATCCGGTAGCCGATCAATTACTTTTTTCTTCTTTTTATCTTTAAAGATATTATTATCTTTAATCTTTTCGATATATTCTTTGGCATCAGATAGCTTGTTATACTTTGTGTCTTTAAACGGGGGGATATACTCCTTCTTTATAGGATCTTCCAGTAGTAAAAGATTTTCAGCATCATCAATCTTAATTACAAACTGGTTAAGTAATACATAAAACTTATTTGGATATACAGCTGAATCGTGCTCCGTCAGGAATAACATATATCGCCCGTCAGTCTCAAGACTATAGTTAGCAGCGTACACATCAATTACTTTCTGTTCCACCTGACCAACCAATTCTTCCTCTACTTCAACAGTTACATTATCATGGTTTTTATCATACTCGGAGGCATCTGTGACCCTGCCAATTACAACATTTGAAGAGAATTTATTAACAGCATTATCAAATGTAAGTTCATATTTCATACTGCCTTGAGCGCCATTTATTGGCGTTTTATATTTAAAGGAATTTAATTCTAATCCTTCATTTCCGCCTATAGGGTATACTGCTAAACCGAGAATTAATGCAGCCAACAAAAGAGGTATTAAAATATATTTTTTCATAAACACTCACCTCACCCCTCAATTAATAGTTTTGCACCAGATGACTTTTATCCCTTGTTGTTAAAGTATATACGGAACTATCAGCAGATGAATACATAACATCACTGCTATTTAGGCTATGTCCAAGCCATCCCAAAGCATGGCTTAACTCATGTGTAAACTGCCTTTTATACTTACTTGAAGTAAATAAATAATAAGAAGGATGTTTGGGACTGTATATTATGCTTTTCATAATCTCATAATTAGCGATTGTTCTTCCGCTATATGTATGGTCTCCGACATAACTGTAATCAACTAATGATGTGAGTGCGGTATAGTTTACCAAATCTGGCTCAATATCTTCTAATGTTGCTCTTGTGCCTCCATATACTTCTATCGTTGAATCTGCAACCGAATCAACCCCATATGCGCTGATACCGGCGTTGCTCCACTGGGTAGTAGCTTGTGAGAGATAGGTGCTAAACTCTGATGATGTAAAGCCATCATACAATCTTGAATATAATGTTCTTACTGGGTCATAACCAATCTGATCTTCATCGCTATAAAATACACTTAGCTCATCTGCAAAACACGTAAGTGGATAGGAAAGTAGCATTGTGAATACCAATAGACAAATCATTAACCTCTTTTTCACTCTGTGTCTCCTCCTTACATTTTATTCTATAGTACTCAAATAGTTAGTGGCCACAAACAAAATATTGCATGCAATTTACTTTATTATATTTAAGATAATAAATATAATAAAGATATCTTATATGAAGAGCTAAATATATTATGTATTTAGGGACAATCATTTCTCTCTATACCGTTTACCCATATTTTTACATTTTTGTTATATATTATTTTTTAGTACCAGAGCAAAGTTTGTTTCTCTAATGTGTGAATTAATATCAAATTGTGCTCAAAATGTGTAAAAAACGATTTGGCGTAATAAAGGATTATAAAGACTGGATAGAACCTAAAATTGTAGGCAATGCGCTGGAGTTACTTAAAAAAGAGATACCAAAATACAAAAGCAAGATAAAACAGGTTCACCTATGTTTTACTACGGATCCTTTCATGTATAACTATAAAGAGACCTCCGACTTAAGCATAGAAATAATTAAGAGGCTTAATAAATCTGGAATAAAATGCACTGCCTTGACAAAAAGGAATCCTTCCGGAGGAATTGACAGGACTAAGCAGCCAAAATGAATATGGTATCACTCTGATATCACTTAATGAAGATTTCAGAAAAGAATATGAACCATACGCAGCTCCGTACATAGAGAGAATCAGCAGTTTATATAAACTGCATAAAGCAGGAGTCAAAACTTGGGTAAGCATCGAACCATACCCAACTCCAAATTTTGTTGAACAGAATTTCAGTGAAATACTGAATGTCATATCATTTGTAGATAAGATTATTTTCGGCCGCTTGAATTACAACCTCATGGTAACAAAATACCCCGGATATAAAGATTTTTTTAATGAGCTGAGCAATGAAGTAATAAGCTTTTGCAGAAAAAATAATAAAGAATACCATATTAAAGAAGGTACAATGACTGTGTGCAAAGCAATCTAAGCAAAGGTGATAATATGTTGGATAGATATAAGCATTTTCTGGCTAACAATAATAAAAGGATAATACAATAAAACCTATATAAATAATGTAAGCAAGTTTTTAAGAAACACTTTCTTTTAAAAAGGCTTTCCAATAAAAAAAGCGGCTCCGCCGCACTTCAACTTAGTACGTCGTTAATTAGCGATAATCGTTAATGGTGTAATGTACGCCGTCAACACCTGTGTAATCTTCAGGTACCATTGAACCTCCGCA
>JBLNDG010000255.1:0-2510 GCA_050261415.1 Caulobacteraceae bacterium
ACATTGTTTTCAGGCTGGACGGGTATACCGGTTATGCCCATGAAAGAGAAGCTATAAAAAATGCTTGGGAGAATATGCCCGGGGAAAAAGGCGGACAAGTTGTTGCGCAATGCCTTGCAACCGGCAAAATGGCAAATATTCAGGAGACTCATACCAAGATTAAAGGAGTTATCGGAATATCGTCGGATTCTGCACTTGTAGCAATAAATTCTCCTGCCACAAATGCCTACGATTCATACGGCAAATCCAAGGCCTTCAATGCCCCTGTCAGCGAAGAAGCGGTATTCAAGTATACGACTGCGTTGAATTACTTATTGTCATCCCCTTCGACGCATATGCAGATAGGAGATGCCACCACTGTGTTCTGGGCAGAAAGCCCCGGAAAGGTTTATGCAGAATTGGCCGGTTTTCTGTTATCTCCTCCTGCAAGCAATAATACAGACGGTGAAAAGAGAGACAGAAGCACCGAGAGGCTTATTAAGGATGTATTGGATTGTGTCAGGGACGGAAGGAGGATAAGCGACATCAGCAATGAAATAAATGAAGAAACCAGGTTCTACATACTCGGACTTTCACCCAATGCAGGAAGGATAGCAATACGGTATTTTTATGTCAACAGCTTCGGTAATTTTATAAAGAATATATCCCAGCATTACAGGGATATGGAGCTTCGGGAGGAACAGAAATTCATACCTGTATGGCAGCTGCTTAATGAAACAGTACCCAAAAAGAGCAAGGATAAGAAAGTCCCGCCCTTATTGGGAGGGCAGATTATGCGTTCGATTATTACAGGAGCGCCCTACCCATATACCATATATTCAAATATCATAGGCCGCATTAGAGCTGAGCAGGATGACAGGGACAGGGGCATATATTCAATTAATTCAACAAGAGCTTCTATTATAAAAGCATATCTGTTGCGAAGCGCAAGGATATTGAAAAATAAAAGCTATGGGGAGGTTTTAACAATGAGCTTGAACGAAAAAAGCCAAAATAACGCATACCTTCTTGGGCGCTTGTTTGCACTACTGGAAAAAGCCCAGGAAAACGCGGCAGAAGGAAAGCTTAATTCTACCATTAAGGACAGGTATTTTTCGACGGCATCCGCTTCACCGGGACTGGTTTTTCCTACACTATTGAGATTATCCCAGCATCATATTGAAAAATCGGATAGGAACAGGTGGGTTGAAATAAAGATGGGGGAAATTATGGACGGGCTCAATACTTTTCCTGCCCACCTGAATATAGAAGAGCAGGGAGTATTCATTTTAGGGTACTACCACCAGAGAGAAGCTTTCTTCAGGAAGAACACCGAACAGGTAGAAAATTAATTGAAAGGGGATAGAAAAATGAGTGAAGCAATAAAAAACCGTTATGAATTTGTGATTTTGTTTGATGTGGAGAACGGCAACCCGAACGGCGACCCTGACGCGGGGAATATGCCAAGGATAGACCCGGAAACCGGGTATGGTATTGTAACTGATGTATGTATCAAAAGAAAGATTAGAAATTATGTTGAGATAGTAAAGAACGATGAGCCGGGATTCTGCATCTATGTAAAGGAAGGGGAAGCCCTCAACAATCAGCATGAGAAGGCATACAAAGCACTTGATGAAAAAGTAAGGACCAATAAGGATAAACCTTTGCCGGAGGCTACAGAGTGGATGTGTAAAAACTTCTATGACATAAGGGCATTCGGAGCTGTAATGGCTACAGAAGTCAACTGCGGGCAGGTAAGAGGGCCGGTACAGCTGGGCTTTGCGAGAAGCATAGACGAAATCGTCCAGCAGGAAGTAACTATAACCAGAATGGCTGTAACAAAGGTAAGCGATAAAGCAAACAAGGAAACTGAAATGGGAAGAAAACACATTGTGCCCTATGCCCTTTATAAAATGGAGGGGTACATCTCCGCAGCATTTGCAGGCAAAACTACGGGCTTTAGCGAAGAAGATCTTGAGTTCTTGTGGGAGGCCATAGAAAACATGTTTGAACATGACCGTTCTGCCGCAAGGGGCAAGATGGCACTGAGGAAGCTTGTTATTTTCAAACATGATACAATGCTTGGCAATGCACCTGCCCACAAGCTTTTTGAAACCGTTAAAGTTGCAAGGAAGGATGTGTCCAAGCCGCCCCGCAGCTATGAGGATTATTCGGTTACTATATACAAGGATGGTATCCCCCAGGGGGTAACACTAATAGAGAGGGTATAGAAATGTATGACGAGGATGATTTGCTCGCCCTTTCCGGCATACAGCACATTGCCTTCTGTGAAAGACAATGGGCGCTGATACACATTGAGAAACAGTGGGCTGAGAATGTAAGAACTGTCGAAGGCAAACAGCTTCACAAAAAGGTGGATAACCCATATATATTTGAATCAAGGGTTGATGTAGTAACTGCAAGGGCAGTGCCAATTGTATCATATAAATTAGGACTGTATGGAGTTGCAGATATTGTTGAATTCAGGAGTGCCGAAAGTCCGGGTAATGCAGTTGCATTGCCCGGCAAGC
>JBLNDG010000256.1:0-7769 GCA_050261415.1 Caulobacteraceae bacterium
TATATCCAGTTGTATTACTGCAGTATCATTATACTCTATCATAGCATGCCACCACCCAGTGCTTTTAATGTTGTATCCAGCATGTTTTTCAAAACATATCTTTTATACTCTGCAGAGCCATGGATGTTCTCAAATATTGGCGCCGGCAGATGGCTAATTGCCTGTTCTATCCTTAATTCCTCCGGAACACTCTTATTGTTTATCTCCTTCTCCATTTCCGCAGATCTGAATGGGAAAGCACTAACCCCGCTGAACGCCATCCTGATATGTTCTCCTTTTTTTAGGGCTGCCATGCTAATAAGCGGATAGCCTATTTCCCCTTGCCTTGTCCTTTTCATGCAAATATACGGCAGCTTGGCGTAGTTCATTTTTGTTATGAACTGCACAAGCATATCCCCATCCTTCAACTTCATCTGCCTGTCGAAAATCTTATTTATAGGCAGAATCCTTTTTCCCTTTTTTCCATATATCATTACTTTACTCTCTGCAACAAGATGCCCGAGCACAGCTTCTCTATACACTATTTTCCCGCAGACATTCCCTCCGATGGTTATTTTGCTGCGGGCCGTGTGGTCGGCGGGAAGCTTTGAAGTTTCACCCAACAATGGAAACAACCCGCTTTCGGCAATACAGGTCAAAGGGACAGCCGCTCCGGTGATGAGTTCATTGCCTGTTACTTCAAATCTGCTGCACTCAGGGATACCCTTGATATCTATAACTGCCTCTGTATATATGTCATTCCTTCTTCCCATTGTAATTATTTCTGTACCTCCTGAATAATACAACGGATTTTTATTCGCCTTGTTCAGCTTTAAATATAATTCCAATGCCTCTTCCAGTGAGTCAGGTCTATAATATGAGAAGTCAAATGCTATCACTGCATTTCCCCCCCTTTACCCTCCAGATTAGCTCAGGAGTGAGCGGCAAATGGTTCAGCGGTACTTCCGCTGCAGAGGACAAGCTGTTTGCCAGTGCCGCCGGCATCCCTATAACGCCAAATTCTCCTATACCCCGGGCACCATAAGGGGCATCCGACTGGGGGGATTCCACGAAGTCCGGTATATACTCAGGATTTTCCCCAAGCCTTATAACAGGATATGTTCTTAGTTGTTCGTTCAGTACAGTACCCTCCTCTGAAAATAGTAATGCTTCCCTGTTCGCAAAACTCAACCCAAGATTCATACCTCCTGCAATCTGCCCTTTTACCAAACTAGCGTTTACAGTTTTTCCTGCGTCGATAACACAAGCTGCTTTTATAATTCTGTAGGTATACTCCTTTTCATCGAGCTCCACCTCCACTGCTGCTGCACCTACGTTCCATTCAGGACCGGGGTTGCCTTTTCCTGTCGAAGGGTCCGGATAAGAAAGATTCTTAAGAGTATAGCTTCCTCTGCCTATGATTTGCCCCCCAATTGTATTTCCATTGGGACATACATACCCGAATGCGATATCCTTAATATCAATTCTTACATTGCTGTTGCTCTTCAGATAGACCCTGCCTTCCCCAACTTCCAGCTCCTCCGGCGGATACCCCAATACTATGGCGGCAATCCCTGTCAATTGACAGATAACATCTTCTGCTGCCTCCAGAACAGCATTGCCCACCAGCATAATTGTCCTGCTCGCGGCAGTTTTCCAGTGTTCGGGATCAGTCTGAGTATTCACTTCCATTTTTACGTGGACCTGATCCGGACTCATTTTTAATCTTTCAGCCAGTATCTGTGCAAGGGCGGTTTTTGTTCCCTGACCAATCTCAACTGCAGCACAATTAAGGTTGATGCTTCCATCCTGGTTGAAAGTGAGGATTGCTCCTGCTCCTGCATCCGTCGGTGTGTTTGAGTTCTTCCAAAAGCAGCTTACACCTTTTGCCCTCAGTTTTCCCTTCATATTCCTGGTTACCTCTCCCCCATTCCAGTTCATATATTCAGCCAGCTTTTGAATACACATCGGTAAATTGCCCAGGTTGCTTTTATTCAGAACAGTTTGGGTAGGACTGGTATCACCCGGCAAAATTGCATTCTTTAATCTCAATTCCAGGGGGTCAATTCCAAGCTCGGCAGCCATTAAATCCATTGTTCTTTCTACTGCGAAGGTCAGCTCTGGGTGCCCAAATCCCCTGAAGGCCGTAGCATATGGATGGTTTGTGTATATGCAGAAGGAATCGCACCAAACATTATCTATATTGTATGGCCCTGTGCAATCCACCGCTGCAGCTCTGCTTATTACTGTAGCTCTGTCGGAATACGCACCGCCGTCAAAATAAAACGTTATCTCTGCAGCAGTAAGCTTTCCGTTCCCTGTGGCTCCAAGCTTTATCCTTGCCTCAAGCCCTATATGGACCGGGGAAGTAATCAAATCTTCCTCCCGTTCATTGGTTAGCTTTACTGCTCTCCCTCCTACCGCTCTGCTGCAAAGGTACACAATAAACTCCAACTGTACTGCAGTCTTACCGCCGTAAGCTCCGCCGACCAGCGGCACATTGACAACGACTTTTCCGGGGTCAATATCAAAGAAATAGCTTATCAGTTCTTTTATATAAAAGGGGGACTGCGACGCTGAATGTATGACAACCTGTCCATCCGGCAATATTTCTGCCATCACGCTTCTTGTCTCCATTGCGGCATGGTCTGAGGGCGGAAACGAAAAGCTTGCTTCTGTAATTACCTCGCTTTCACCCCAGCCTATCTCCATATTCCCTTTCCTTATTTTTGTATGGTTTGCAATGTTCGTACCAGGTTTCGGAAAAACTTCTTCCAGGAGCTTATATTCACCCAGCTTCTCATGAACCAATGGTGCACCGGCTCTTATGGCTTCCCCCGGAGAATTAACTACAGGCAGCGGTTCATATTCCACCTTTATTAACCCTGCTGCCCTTTTGGCTTCTGCTTCAGTATCAGCCACTACCACTGCTACCGGTTCACCGTTGTATCTCACTTTATCTATGGCAATTGGCGGCCTGTCGATAATTGAAGATCCCACCAGATAAGGGAAATATTTTCCTGTTAATACTGCCCGCACTCCAGGGGCTCTTATTGCTACTCCGCAGTCAACAGAAACTATTCTTGCATGGGCATGAGGGCTTGTCAGCATTCTTGCATGCAGCAGCCCCACATTATCATAATCATTGGTATAGCGGGCTTTACCTGTTACTTTATCCCAAGACTCCTTTCTGGGTACACTTTTACCTATCACAGAAAAATCGCTCATACACTACTCCTTAACAAATTAATTCTCTTATAAAAATATATTTGCTCAGGATTTGTTATATGAGCATTAAGTGATATTTATCCCGGCACAGAGAAAGACCATATTGACTATGTCAGTATGGTCTTTCTCTGCAATCCGTTTTTCAAAGATTTTATTAAATTATATATCAATTACTAATCGCTGACCGCCTTTTCTTTCAGCCCGCTGCCAAGTGTCAGGGACAGCACCAGAGAAAGTACAGAAAGAAGCATAAATACAACATATACCAAATGCAAGCCTGAGTTAACGGAAGCCTTGATTTGCTCAATTGTAATCCCGCTTTTTAAAACTGAAGCTGAGTACAGGCTGTTTGGATCTATCCCTCTAAACCCTAAAGCAGTAAAGTAATCTACTATTCTTGAGTTGAACAATCCGCCAAAAATGCTTACCCCAATTGTCTGTCCCAGTGTTCGTACCAGGGAATTTGAAGCAGTTGCCGCTCCTCTCTTCTCATAGCCTACGGATTCTTGCACTACTATGGTCAAAGTGGTAAACGCCCCGCCAAAGCCAAAGCCCATTATAAATGAATAAATTATAACTGATATCAGCGAAGACTTTACCCCAAGCAGCAGCAGGAAGGCACAGCTTATAAGCAGAATCAGTGAAGACAAAGCGATTACAAGCCTTTCTCCGTACTTTGGTATGGCCTTTGCCAATATAACGGAGGATAAAAGCCAGGCAACGGACATAGGTGCCAGGGAAAGCCCGGAGATAGTCGCACCGAAGCCCAGAATATTCTGTATATAGATTGGCATATATACATCTGCTCCTATCAGGACAGCGGATATCATAAAGCTTATAATGTTAACTATAGTGTTCATTTTCGTAAATATTTCAAAGGGAACAATAGGCTCAGCAGCCTTCTTTTCTATAAAATAAAATATAAACAGGAGTACGGCAGTAATAATGCTGGTAGCAGCTATTGACGGTGAATAAATACCGCTGCCCTTTTTCCCCGACAGTATTCCATACATAAGTACCACGATTGCGGCAGATAAAGCCAAAGTACCTGCAAAATCTATCTTATGCCTCTTTACTTCATAGTCTTCCTTGAGATTTCTCCGAAGCAGTATGATTGATATAATACCAAAAGGGATGTTAATAAAGAAAACCCAATGCCACGATAGTGTGTCTATAAGGAATCCCCCCAGAAAGGGGCCTGCCAGGCTGGATATTCCCCATACCGAGCTTACCCAGCCCTGGACCTTTGCCCTTTCTGCAAGGCTGAACACGTCCCCTACTATTGTGTATGTGACGGTAAAAATCGCTCCTGCGCCCAAGCCCTGTATCGCGCGGAAAAATATAAGCTGGTACATGTTCTGGGATATTCCGCATAAGGAACTTCCCAGAAGGAATATTATGATTCCGGCAGATAATGTGTTCTTCCTTCCATACAGGTCTGACAATTTTCCATATATAGGCGTAGAAATGGCCGATGTCAGTAAATATAACGAAAATACCCAGCTAATGAGTTCAAATCCGTTCAGTGCCTTTACAATTGTCGGCACAGCTGTGGTTACGACTGTTCCTTCAACTGCTCCAAGGAACATGGCAACCATAATTGCTATAACTATATTTCTTTTTCTGTTATCCATATAAAATTCTCCATCCTTCTGCATTCAGTGTTACAAAGCGTTACTCTTCATATATTACCATAAAAGCGGTCAAATATATAACGGCAATTCCACATTTTTAAAAATCACATGTAATATAATGAAAATATCTATGGATAGTGTGAAGCTTTGAACAAGCTTCTATTTTGCACTGCCGGTTATTTTTCCAAATAAAGACCTTAAGGTAAAAAGAGGTTTATCAATAAAATTCGAGGCCGCCTTTATCAAAAAAGATAGATTGCTGAATTGCTCCGGGCTGTCATTTATCAAATAGGTCCATGTCGATGACGGAACTTCAAGCCCTTCCCGTCCCATATCAATCCCGGCTCCAGTGATTTCAGCTTGGTTGAATGTCCTTAAAACCTCGGAATCTATCTTATCCAACATTTCATCGAAGGCTTCCACCGCAATTTTGCAGAACTCATGCAGAGGGTCTTTCTTACCTATACACACCAGGTGGATGCCCTCACGCACATAAGATATATAATCCAGATACTCTGACCAGCATTTGTTTATATAGAAAAGAGTAATCTGTTTCTCAACCTCTTTTACTTTATCCTTGCCCAACATATTGCAAAGAGAATAGTACCTCTCTGCGGCTCTTTCAGATAAAAGCCGGAGCGGAGTGTTATCTTTCAAAATACCCTGCCTCATATTGTGGATGATTCTACGCTGCTGTTCAATAAGGAATGCATATTTTCCAAGCTGCTTTCTTATATCATAGTTATATCCCTCAATAATCCTTTGCCCCCGTTGTATCGCCTGCCTGACAAAAGCATCCTCAGCAGGCTCCTCTCCCATACCAGGATAATTCTTGGCCGGTATCAGCTCTGCAAAGCCATATTTTCTAAACAGGCTATCCTCAAGGCTTATAAAAAATCTGCTCTCTCCAGGATCCCCCTGCCGTCCGCCCCTGCCCCTGAGCTGATTATCTATCCTGCGGCTTTCATTAAGTCCGGTCCCTATTATATATAGTCCGCCTAGTGCAGCTACCTTTTCCCTGTCCTGTCCTTTTTCACCGCCAAGTTTTATATCTACACCCCTGCCTGCCATGTTGGTGGATACCGTTACGGCTCCAATTTCTCCTGCCTTTGCTATGATACTGGCCTCCATTTCGTCGTTCCTGGCATTAAGTACGACACATGCAACCCCCTCGTTTTTGAGGTCACGTGCCAGCTCTTCTGATTCCTCCACACTGCCTGTACCGATAAGGACCGGCCTGCCTGTTTCGTGGATCCTTTTTATCTCTGACACAAGGGCTTTTTGCTTGGCAGCCTTATGTAAAAAAATAACATCAGGGTGATCCATCCTCGTGCAGGGCTTGTGCGTTGGTATCACTACAACATCCATGCAATAGAAATCCTTGAACTCTCCTGCTGCCGTGAGAGCTGTACCGGTCATCCCCGCAAGCTTTGGGTACAGGCTCAGAAAATGCTGTAAAGTAACAGACCCAAGAACAATCCCCCTGGCCCGGTGCACCAAGCCTTCCTTGGCTGCGACTGCTGCTTGCAGCTTGTCAGGCCAATGCCGCTTGTCGGCGATTCTTCCGGTAAACTCATCTATAATTTCAACTTTTCCGTTTCTCACAATGTAGTCTTTATCTCTTTCAAGCAATACCTCTGCATGCAGCGCACAGTTCAACCCGGTAAGAAGTTCAAGATTCTCCGGCATGTAAAGGTTGCCGCAGCCCAACATCTCCTCTATTCGTTGCAAGCCTTCGTCTGTAAGGAATACATTTCTTTCATACTGATCAATTTCATAATCCTTACCCTTTTTCAAGCCCTTGATTAACCTGGATAAATGAAATCCCGCTTCCCCGTTTTCACTTATTTCTCCCGCAATGACCAGCGGTATACGGGCTTCATCAATAAGAATCGAGTCCGCCTCATCAACAATTGCATAATTAAACGGCCTCTGCACAAGCTTATCCTTATCTACACACAGAAAGTCACGCAGGTAATCAAAGCCGCATTCCTTTGCAGTTACATAGGTTATGTCAGAGAAATATGCCTTCTTTCTTTCGTCCGGATTCATACCTTCCTTTATATATCCTACAGACAGGCCCAGAAATTCATATATTGGCCCCACCCATTCAGCATCCCGGTGTGCAAGGTAATCATTAAAGGTAAGAATATGAACGCCCCTACCGCTTAACGCATTTAGATATGCCGGCATTACGGCAGCCAACGTCTTCCCTTCCCCGGTTTTCATTTCAACAAGCTTCCCATCCTGCAGGCAAAGCCCTGCAATAACCTGTTCATCAAAGGGATACAGCCCGGTTACACGACGGGATGCTTCTCTTGCTAATGCAAAAGCCTTTATCAAAAGTTTATTGCTAACAGCTCCATTGGCTGCAAATGCTTTAAGTTCGGCCGCCATATCCTTCAGACCCGAATCGCTTATTGAACTCAAGCATATAGAATTAATGGAATTCAGTGCCTTTCCGTATTGTTCAATACCTTTATTCACGTTTTGCATAATAAAAACCCTCCTGTAAATTGAATAAATTATTGCATGTCAACAAAACACCCGGTTATACCTAAGTAACATGCGAGTGTGTAGATTTGAAAAGTTTATTTTACTGATTTACAGGAACGGGTTCCGGAATTTTAAAAGAGTGGTGCAGAATGTTAATAGAAATGCCAAATAGAGCAAGCATATACTGTGATACCACGAAATGATTGGATGAGCGCAGGGCGGAATAAACCAGTTGCGGTTTATTCAGGCCGGATGCACATGATAAAATAAAGCTGGTTGAAAGTACTAATATAAATATTAAGTTAAACAGCACCAGCAAAAGTGCAAGCATATCCTTTTTTACCTCTTTTCTTATCACTCTAATTTTAACTGTTTAACCTGAAATTATCAATAGCTTTGGCAGCATTCACCTGTGGCGTCATGCTACCGGCT
>JBLNDG010000257.1:0-16384 GCA_050261415.1 Caulobacteraceae bacterium
TACGGGGAAAAGGAGGAAAAGCCCATGGCGATGGGACAAAGAACAGTATCGGTAATTCCTGCAAATCCGATTTATGATTTTAAGGAAAAAGCAAAGATAAAAAAGCTGAGAGTAGCTGCCTATTGCCGGGTCAGCACGGAGCTGGAGGAACAGCAGTCCAGCTACCAGGCGCAGGTGGATTATTACACGATGGAGATTATGAAAAACCCAGGCTGGAAGTTTGCAGGCATCTATGCTGATGAGGGCATATCCGGCACCAGTACAAAAAACAGAACAGGGTTCAATAAACTGATTGAAGACTGCATGGCAGGCAAGATTGACCTGGTGCTGACAAAATCCATCAGCCGTTTTGCACGAAACACCCTTGACTGCATTCAATACATACGGAAACTGAAAGAAAAAAACATCGGCGTGTTCTTCGAAAAAGAAAATGTCAACACCCTGGACAGCACCGGAGAATTTCTCATCACCATCCTCGGAAGCCTCGCCCAGGAAGAAAGCCGCTCCTTAAGCACCAACACAAGATGGGGTGTGGTCCGCCGGTTTGAAAAAGGACAGGTTATGGTCAATCATAATAAATTTTTAGGTTATACAAAGAATGAGGCCGGTGAATTGGTGATAGTGCCGGAGGAAGCAGAAATAGTAAGGCTGATTTTCAGGCTGTATTTAGAGGGTCTAAGCATTACCCAAATCAAAAAGTACCTGGAGGAAAACGGCATTAAAACCGTTACCGGAAAAAACCAATGGTCTACTACCACCATCAACAACATGCTCTCCAATGAGAAGTACATGGGAGATGCCTTGCTGCAAAAAAGCTACACTGTAGACTATCTCACAAAGAAAAGAGTTAAAAACAATGGAATTGTTCCGCAATATTATGTGGAGGACAGCCATCCGGCCATAATTTCCAAAGACTTGTTTCACCGGATACAGGAAGAAAAAGCACGCCGGGCTAATATTAAAAAGACTGCTGAAAAAAGAGCCAAAACCGACAGCGGGAAATACAGTTCAATATATGCTCTCACCGAATTGTTGACATGTGGGGAGTGCGGCAAGCCTTACAGACGGGTTTCCTGGACAGCCTACAGCGAGAAAAGGATTGTGTGGCGGTGCTTAAACAGGCTGGAGTACGGGAAAAAACACTGCCAAAAGTCCCCGACCATTGATGAAGATGTTTTACATAGGGCCATAATGGATGCTTTCAATTCGCTCATACAGGATAAGGACGATTTTGTGAACACGCTCCAGTCCAATATTCAGCTGGTAATGAGCAACCGGGCGAAACAGATGGACATAGCAAAAATTGAGGAACGGATCGCGGAATTAAAAAAAGAGATGATAGGCTTCGTAGAGGAAAATGCAAGATGTGGAGCAGATAATACAGACTTTGACGAGCACTATGCTAAAATCTCCTCCGAGCTAAAAGACCTTCAGAAGAAGAAAAACCAATATACTGAACAGGAAGCCAGGCAAGACGGCTTTCAACAAAGAGTCGAGGATATGAAAAAATTTCTGAACACCGCAAACTGCAAATTATCGAAATTTGATAACCAGCTTGTCAGACAGCTTATACAAAGCATCAAGGTCATGTCAAAGGATAAGATTCTCATAAAATTCAAGTCGGGTTTAGAGATGGAGCAGGAGCTGAGTAAAAAATAACATTACCGAGAAGAGACAACCGCCAAACTGCGAAAAGCAGAATGGCGGCTGTTTTATTAATGTATAGTACTTGCTTGAATAGTACCTTACAGAAATATATTCACAAAATTCATTGTTTTCATTCGTTTCTTCGTATACAATATTATATGGAAAATATTTCTGCGAGGTATAAGGAATGGATTATATTACAGCAAAAGAAGCAGCAGAAAAATGGGGGATATCCCAGCGCAGGGTTCAACTCCTATGTGAGCAAGGACGAGTGGCGGGAGCGGTTCGATTAGGATGGGCATGGGCAATTCCAAAAGAAGCAGACAAGCCTGCAGATGCTCGTATAAAAGCTAAAGACAAGATATAATCTTTTGGTATTTTTGTGGTTGATTATGATGTGATTGTTGATGGAATTATGTTAATAATGTGAAGTTGAAAAGAAGGTATCATGATGAGTGAAAAAAACTACAATTTTCAAAAGTTAACACCGATTAATAATGCCGAATTGAAAATATATGATGACGCACTAAATTTCGTGTTTGACAACGATGATATTAAAAATGTTGCACTATCCGGTCCATACAGCGCTGGTAAAAGTAGCGTGCTTGAGACTTACAAAAGCAAACATCCAGATATCCGTTGTTTACATATTTCTCTTGCACATTTTGAATCAACCAAATCAGACAGCGGTAATCCTACTGAATATAGTGAAGCTGTCTTAGAGGGAAAGATTCTAAATCAGCTTATTCACCAGATTGACCCAGACAAAATTCCACAGACTAACTTCAAGGTGAAGCAAAAAGTATCTGTTAGGAAGATCATTATAAGCACCGCAATTATTACTTCATTTTTAATTTTAGTAGCTTATATAGGGTTCTTTTACGATTGGTGCAACTTTGTTTCGGCATTAACGCTGGAATGGCTAAAAAATATGTTGATGTGGACAACAAATAGTGCCATGCTGCTGTTGAGTGGATTGCTATGCGCTGGCATCTTTGGAATAGTGACATACTCTATTATTACGACTCAAAAGAACAAAAATATCTTTAAAAAACTCAATATACAGGGCAATGAGATTGAGATATTTGAGGAGAACGATGATTCTTACTTTGACAAGTACCTCAATGAAGTATTGTACCTTTTTGAAAACTCTGACGCGGATGTAATTATTTTCGAAGATATGGACAGGTATAATGTGAATCAAATTTTCGAGAAGCTAAGGGAAATCAATACTCTTATTAATAATAAAAAGACCAAAGAAAAGAAAACACCAATTCGTTTCTTTTACCTATTGAGGGATGACATTTTTGTTTCAAAAGATCGTACAAAGTTTTTTGATTTTATTATACCAATTGTTCCAGTCATTGATGGATCTAATTCCTATGACCAATTTATTGAACATTTCAAGCAAGGAGGTTTTTTTGAGTTATTCGACGAGGTTTTTCTGCAAGGGTTGTCACTATACATCGATGACATGCGAATCTTGAAAAATATTTATAACGAGTTTGTTATATACCATAACCGCATACAATCCATAGAACTAAACAATAATAGGCTCCTTGCAATCATTGCTTATAAAAACATTTTTCCCAGAGATTTTAGTGATTTGCAACTTGGCATGGGTTTTATACATACTTTGTTTGAAAACAAAACTGAATTTATAAAACAAGAGCTAAAAAATATTGATATACAAATTAAAGAAATTGAAGAGAAGATTCGATTAACAAACGATGAGATACTTGATTCTATTGATGAACTTGATGCTGTCTATTTACTATCCAATTATCAGATAACCTATGTTGCTGGGAAAAACATATCTGCATATAAAACACGTGTGCAATTGGTTAAAGCTATGAAGGATAATCCTAATGATGTCCAATATTATGTCCCTAATCATGGTAACAGGCAGTTAAATTTAACATCTGAGCTTGAGAAACTTTTACAAAATCCAGAATATATTAAGCGAAAAGAAGCTATTGAAAGAAAGATTGACAATCAAATTGAAAACTTGAAAGCTGAAATTCAAACATTGAAAAAACAAAAATCCATTATTCAAAATAGTCGATTGCGAGAAATTATCACTAAAGAAAATATTGATAACATTTTTAGCGTAACCTACATAAATGAAATTGGTGAAGAAAACAAATATGAAGAAATTAAGGCAAGTCCTTATTTCCCTCTCATAAAATACTTGGTGCGAAATGGATTCATTGATGAAACATATTCAGATTATATGACATATTTTTATGAGAACAGCCTAAGTCGGATAGATAAGAATTTTCTTCTTAGTGTTACAGACCAAATACCAAAAGATTATTCCTATTCGCTAAAAAATCCGCAATTAGTTCTTTCTAGATTACGAGTTGTCGATTTTGATCATGTAGAAATCCTCAACTTTGATTTGTTATGCTATCTTTTGAAAACGAAGCCAAACAACGACAAATATTTGACCAGTTTACTCCAGCAACTAATGAGAACCAAAAACTACAAATTTATTGGTGAGTTTTTGGAGGCGCAGACAGAAACAAGTTTGTTCGTTGAATCTATAAATAATATATGGCCAAGTATTTTCCATTGTATCCTCGTTGAGAGTGGTTTTAGCGATGCACAGAAAAAACAATATGCTATCTATACGTTATATTATTCGTCGGATGCAGATATTGAAGCACTTAACGAGAACAGCTGCCTATCAGCCTTTATATCCAGCAGTCCTGATTTTCTGGACATTAATAAACCTAAAATCAACAAACTTATAGCTGGGTTTTCTTTGATTGGTGTTAGATTTGCATGGATTAATCATGATGTATCGAACAAAGATCTTTTTGCGGCCGTATATAAAAACAATTTGTATCAGCTGACGTTTGACCTTATTTGCTTAATTTTAGAAGTAGTTTACGGTTTAAAGAAAAGCAGTGACTTCAATAACAAAAATTATACTTTGATTATTTCTAAACAGGACGAGCCGTTGGCACAATATGTAAACAAGAATATAGATCAGTACATAAACATTATGCTCGACAACTGTGGTGAGTGCATAACTGATGAAGAACCCACTGCATTGGCAATACTCAACAATTCAGAGATTGATAGAGAAAATAAGAAAGAGTATATAAGCTTCCTGCAAACAGTAATTGAACGAATTGAAACTGTTCTTGACAAAGAATTATGGAGCATGCTATTACAAGAAAAACTGGTTAATTACTCTGAGAACAATATACTAAACTATTTCTTCCTTAGTAAAAATGGATTAGATTCGTTTTTGGTTCAATTTATCAATGACTTCAATTATAATTTGAAATTTGATAATGACTCTATAAATAGCGATTTTGGCGAAAATTCCGCTTCAAATTTCTTTAATGCTATTGTAACCTGTAACGAGCTAACCAACGAAAGATATGAGTCTTTTTTGCGAGCTCTAAATATGTATTACACATCGTTTTCAAATACTGACATTGAAGAAGACAAGATCCTAATACTTATCAAGCTCAACATAATACGGATGTCAGATTCGGTGCTTATGTTTATGAGAGAACATTATCCAGACCAGTTGATGCCGTTCATTACGCATAACATCGATCAATACACTGAAGAAGTAATAAACGAAGAAAACTTCGTTTTGAGTGAAATGCTTTCAGTGTTAGAAGAAAATGTAGACGATGAATATAAAGTTAAGTTGCTAGAATTTACATCGGATGAAATATCGCTAAAGCAAAAAAGATATTCTGATGCAGTTAAACTACACATTCTCAATCACAATCTGGATGTGAATGATATTCCATTTTTGCTCAGTTGTTACCCGAAAGAAAGTGTCGATGTTAAGGCGGCAATAAAAAGTATCTCAATCGAGCATATTGCAGACATCTTGGCTGAGCAGTATTCTATTCCTTTTGAACTGCTTTCAGAACTGTTTGCGTCGAATCAGCTCGAAATGGAAATTAAAAAAGAATTGTTTGCGCTATGCCTACCTGACATGAGTGAAGCACAAGCAAAAGAATATCTGTGCACCTTACAAATGAATGACTTTTTAAGTTTGTTTAATCGGAAACGTCCAAAGTTCGAAGTCAACGAGATTAACGAGCAAATTTTATCCATCTTCAAAGAAAAGCGCTGGATTACGACATTTGATATTGATAAGAGCGAACCAGATTATTACCGAGCATACGGACGTAAAATGCAGGATGATATGCCAACTGTATTACTTTAGTAATGGTCATTGTCTCTCTAAAATGCCACAAAGCCAAAGAAAGCAACTTCCCAGTATCCATATTGCTCTATTATAGTTTTTGAGCCAGCAAAAATTATCTATTCCATACCATCAGGGCACGTTGAGAGTGTGGTATTGATTACAAGGGTGTAGGGCTTGATTTTACTGGATTTGCTGAATTACATTCAACTTATCTACTCGAGCTAAAGTGCCAAAATGTGTGCATGGGAACATATCGAGGGTATAATTTTGTGTGATATTTTGGTCCAGAATTAAGCAAGGTTGAGTTGACAGGTTAGATAATGACCATTATTGTGGGGGGTGAGGAGACAGGATGGATGTGGTTATCGGTTTGATTTTGATGATTGGGAGGGACAATCGCAATGAAAAGGGAATCTCTAGCTGCTATAGCAGAAGCCTTTGCTGCGAAGCATGTTGTTGGTGAAAAAACAAACGCAGACTATATGGAAATGCTCAAATACTATCCTGAAAATGACCCGGACGAATTCAAAAACGGTTGGTGCTGTGCGTTTGTTTACCATTGCTGCCGAGAAGCAGGAATTAACCTGCCGCTCGGAACACACAAAACCGCCCGTAAAGGTGATTTCCGATGGTTCACTGGCGTTATTGCATGGTTTGAGTGGGCTCAGGTTAATAACTTCATACATAATGAAAGTCCCAACTTTACACCGGAGCGCGGCGATATTGTTGTATACAACAACATCATTCCCGAACAGTACAAGCAGAAGAATAGCCTGTGGTGTGACCATGTTGGAATTGTCCTTTCATGTGATGGCGAGTATCTGACTGTCGCTGAGGGAAATGTAGGGAATCAAAATGTGTCCGGCATCATGAAAAGAAAGCGTGACAAAACAATCGGTTGCTACATACGTATCCCAGAGGATTATGTAAGCGATGAGTATATAAGCATTCCTGAAAATGTTTATTTCATTTGTGGCAGCGGCAAAACCACCGCCGCAAACGAGCTTGCCCGGCGGTTCGGATGCTATGTTTACCATACTGATGAAAATCGCGCAAAACACTTTCGAAATGCCAATCCATTAATACATACCGCACTCTGTCGCGATGTACCTGACTATTGGGCGCTCGACCCTAATGACGCTCTGCAATGGAAGCACGATGTCGTACGTGAAATGACGCCAATGATTATAGCTGACCTAACTGAACTTGCCTCCCGGCATAAAATAGTCGTTTGCGAAGGCGACATTGATGTTGATTTGATTGCTCCATTAACTACGCACATCGTCTATATATCAAACCACAGCAAAGAGCATGACTTTTTCGACCGTCAGAAGCAGCGGCGTATATTAGACGAAATTCGCAACCGCACCGACTTGACCGAAGCGGAGAAAGAACAGCGCATCCAAAACGCCTATAAGATTATCAACGGAAGGAAAAGCGTAGGAAAGCCGCGAGAGGTGACGCAGCTTGGCGTAAAAGAGATTACCCGCGACGATAACACAACAGTTCAGCAAACGGTAGACAAAATAGCGGCATATTTTAGGTTTGATATATGGTATCACGGCTCCCCGATTGAACTAACCGAATTAAGGACAGGCAGCACCATTACCCGCTGGCGGGAATTAGCGGAGGCGTTCTCGCATAAACCTGACAAGCTCAGCTATGATACAGTCGGCGGAAGCATCAGACATAACGGCCAGATTGATGGATTTCTCTATGTAGTAGATGAACCATTGATTGAAGGTATTGACATTTATAAACATCCAAATACCACAATGGATGATGGTGTGGAATGGCTGACAAAACGGCCTTTAAAGTTAAGGAAAATATATAAAACAATAAAACAATCATGAGTAATTAGCCTTTAAAAAATTAAGCAAAAACAATCTATGGGAACTGGAGTTATTCATATGAACTAAATCAAATGATGTTACAGTAGAGATGATAAATGAAAAAATGGTACAAAGAAGAATATCAATTTACAATTACTGTGCTTTCAGTTGGCACAGATGGAAACCCTGAAAACTGCAGAAACGGGCATGAAATCGGAGATACATATTTGTGTGAATATGGTTGCCCTGATAGATTCTGTTCAAAGAGCATTGCAAAACTATTTCCTTTAATGGAAGCTATTCGATCGGGAGGTTCTTTGTCAAATCTACTATCCGGTGCTTCAAAGTATAGCGGTAAGTTCACTTGCCCGGATGGGGTAGTCACTTTTTTATTGGAAGCAAAGGAAAACAAATAGTTGCCTACGTGGAATAAGTCCGAAGTACCTATTTCAGGCGAGAGAGGTCGATTATGAGTCACCACTCGGTGAGTGGTCGGGCTACAAAATTAAATTGTTCGGAAGAAACAAAATGTAAAACTGTATCCAATTTTCAAACGATACTGATATGTTCCCATGAACGGCAATTTTTCAAAAATCACCGAAAAACCGATTGACATGTTCCCACGAACAGATGGTTCCTAAAATGGCCCAAAGACATCAATGCCATCAACTCAAGCCACGTTGAGTGCGTAGTATTAATGTGACGTCTGTAAGCCTTGATTTTACAGGATTTGCGGGATTACATTCAAGTTGTCTACTCGGACTGAATGGCCAAAATGCGTACATGGGAACATATCGACGGGGTGTATTTGGACAAAATTTGGGTTCTAAAATATGTAGGATTGAGTTGACAGATTAAATAACGGTCATTTTTCATAGGGTTGAGGAGATAGGATGGATGTATGAGAGGTTAGATTCAATTATCTATAAGGCAAGAGAGCTAAATCCTGAGTTTCCTGGGATAATAGATTTTTAATGCTGGGAGATTGGACATACTTGGTGCAGGCCGAGTAATCCTAATTGCAACGAATGCATTATTAATTCTGAGTGCAAGAAGAGAGTTTAAACAATTTTTACATAATAAGATATATTTTGCGGCAGTTTGCCTTGGAGGTGATATAGTTGAAACGTATAAGTGTTCTACTTGTAATAGGATTAGTAATTATAATCCTTGCTGGCTGTGGAGAGGTAGAAACACGAGAAAAAACATTGCCGGATGGTAAGAAAGTTATAATTGATGCTACTGGAAAAATCATATCTGATAGTAATCCTGAACCACTTGAAGGGTATACCTATGACGAACAGACAGGACGGTATGTTAATGAAACCACCGGCATTTGGTATATCATTGAAAATGGGTATAAGGTAATACCGCCTGATGAATACTTTGACCCTGATGAAGTAGGCATACCAAGCGGTATAAATATTTCAAACCGTCCAGACGATGTATGGGAACTAAAAGAAGTCCGAGAAGTAACCATTCAATCAGGAGATACGCTGGTTGACATTATTAACCCGTACTTTATGAATGAGCATTTCAGAATGAATTATGAATGGTATGCTAAACAGGTTTTAAAACTTAACAACATTACCGACCCTAACTATATAGAAGCGGGAAGAACTTTAAAGATACCGATTTATGTTGACAAAGGTGCAAAAACGAACCAGTAAGTGGTTTCTGTCCTCTAACTGCTTTCCACGCGATATGGAATGAGGTATGTCGTCGGTTGAGGAGAATAAGATTTCCCCCATTTTAACAAATAGAAAGCAAATAAGCCGCTAGCCGATGAGTGAAATACAATCGCTAGCGGCTTATTTAGCGACCGCAACCAATGCCGGCACGAGGACTTTTGGCTTTCTTGCGATCAGTGTGACGCGTTCCCTGATACCCTTTTTTCCGTCGGTCATGGTGGTGGCGCAGCAAAGCAAATCCATGGTTTTGCGTTTCTCGCAGGTGAGTCCGATGATCGTTCGTCCGTATTCCAAGCGGCTTGCTTCGCCGAGGTGTTTGATGGTTCCCTCATCGCAGGCTAGTTCGGAATCCCGGCGGGAAAGCGCTGCCGCCAGCCAGACAAGCGGGTTGTACCAGTGTAAGGCCAGGCAGAAACCGCGCATCGCCGCCCAGATGTGGTCGCCGTGTCGGTAATGGGTCTGTTCGTGGACCAGCACATGGCGCAATTTTAACGCATCCCCGGCAACGTCCGGAGTGATATAGATCACAGGGCGAAAGAATCCGAAGAGGCAGGGCGAAGTTAAGTTCTCAACTAAATAAACTGGTCGTTCACAATTGTCTGTCTGATAGCGAATCCTGGTTTTTCTCAGTTTCCTGCTTAAACTCAGGTTCGATAAAAGCAAGGTCAGTCCGACAACGGCAATTCCAGCAAGCCATACTATTCTCAGTATCCGAGCCAGTACCACACCAAGAGAATCCACAAAAATATATGTTCGCAGGTTTGTATAACCGCTCTGTGATGGATACCCTTGAATCTCATGCAGCGTACCTTTTCCGGCTTCACGTGCCTCATCCGGCGTCATTTCACTGTGACGTATCACGTCAGAGTATACCTTAGTTTTTGAAAGCGTCTGTTCAGCCGTCTTGTAGGCTGCCGACCGTTTAACCGCATTCATTACACTAATTGGGCTTTCAAACAAGGTAATGGGTACAATCAAACGTATCAGCACCAGTGCCCAAAGGGCGTATTGCAGGCGCAGGCTGATTTTGCCCTTTAAAAAATGCCGCAATAAAATTACCACAAGGATAAGAACGGAGGAAGTGATGATGAATTCTGTCATTTCTTCCCCTCCTTAACTTCAGCTTCACGCAGGATGGCGTACAATTCTTCAATTTCTTTCTTTGTTAGCTCTTGCTTCTTTGTGATGGTGCTCATCATCAGGCTGACGCTGCCTTTGTACACCCGGTTAAGGAAACCGTCCGTTTCCTTGATAACCGCGTCCTCCCGCTTAATGAGGGGAGAGTAGACCTTTATTCCTTCATTGTCCTCGCATCTGATTAAGCCCTTTTCCGTCATACGTCTAAGCATCGTCAGGGTTGTGCTCCGGGTCCAGCCCACATGTTTCTGCAAATATTCCGTTGCCTCTCTGCCGGTTCGCGGCGACGCTTCCCACAGGCATTCCATGAGGTTCCATTCGGTATTAGTAAGACTAATATTCTGCTCATTCATTCCAATCACGCTCTCTGCTGTCTACAATGTAAACATATTATATGCCAATATGTTTACATTGTCAACACAATTCAGGGCACTTTGCCTTTGACTTTGCAGTCTCAAAACGGAAAGAGACGTATATCGAGTATTTTCAAACTCCCTATTATAGGTCAGAAACTTCGCTGAAATGTTGATGCTCACTTCTACATCCCTTATATTTAATGTATTTATTATAGATTTGGGTAGATGTAGATACTTACGTTGAAGATACCGATAATACAGATGAAGAAAACTTCGATTTAATATATCCGTTTACTGGAACATATCAACTGCCCTAAATTTTATAGGGTTGAGATACTTGAGAATGGTGAAATTGGTCTTATTGATATAGAGGGTGCCAAATACTTTGACATTGAATATGACTGGGCGGTTATTAACTTAATTTATGGAAATATAATACCTTTACCGAAGTCTATAAATAACGAAAAGCTTGAGTTTTATAAGTTATGCTTGAAAGTTGGCCATATTTCGGTAGCAGCCGATTATCTTATGAATGTAGACAGTAACGATAAATGGTTCAGAAATATACGTGAAAGAAATTTGAGTGATATAAAAAAATGATATACGATATTAAGCAGTGATTAATGTAAACATTCTTTTTTTCTCACTTAATTGCATCGATATGTTACCTTAAACAAAGATTTTTTAAAAAACCACCGAAAAACCCATTGACATGTTCCCACGTACAGATATTATAAAAAGTAGTCCGCAGACATCAATTCTATCAATTCAAGCCATGTGGAAACGGTAATATTGATGTCAAGGATGGAGAAGTGAGGGTTTCCGCAAACGTTAGTTCATAAGAAAAGGCGATGATCTGGCCCAAAATACTGTAAGGTAAGTCAGCATCTTTTTATTATACTTCGCTGTACCTTATTGTAATGATAAAAAGATAAGGTATAATTTAATTATAATTAGATTTTAATATGAATTTTATATAAAGAGGAAATGAAGATGAATTTAGAAAGCATTAAAGAATCAATAGTTACTAATGTGTATCACATTCCAGCAGATAAGAAAGTGCCCTTGCACAAACATGCAAAGCATGATGAAGTTTTCTATTGTATCAAAGGGGAAGGCTTTGGGGTACTGGAAAATAAAGAAGTAGAATTAACAGTAGGAAAAGTTTTTATTGTTCCTGCGGGAGAAATGCATGCCTTAAGGTCAGACAGCAATTTGTATGTAAGCTCTTTTTTGATTCCGGTCGTTGATGAATAACGGCTTGCATGCCATCCATACATAATTACTGTTTGAAAAAATATAATTTTGATTTAAAAGGGGAAATTAGCAAATGCAAAATATTTACGAAGATTTATATCAATTCAGTTCTTATGTTCCCCCCATAGATCTCACGTTTCACCAGTACTTACTATTAACTGATCAGCCTCTGTTGGTTCATACAGGCAGTATGCAGCAAGCAGAAGTTTTGATTCCGCAACTGAAAGATATTCTTATTGACAGACCATTAGCGCATATTTTTATTTCGCATTTTGAATCCGATGAATGCGGCGGTTTGTCCTTAATATTAAAGCATTTTCCTGAGGCTAAACCAGTCTGTTCTGAAGTTACAGCAAGACAACTAAGTGGCTTTGGAATCACAAATGACATAATAATTAAAAGGCCAGGGGAAAAACTAATTTCTAATGGCTACGAGCTTGAATTCCTTAGCTATCCATCTGAAATGCATCTTTGGGGAGGTTTATTACTTACGGAAACCAGGCGTGGAATATTCTTTAGCAGCGATTTAGTATTTCGTTTTGGAAAAGCTAATGGTACAGTAATCGAAGGTAACTGGCAGACTGAAATCAATAGCATCAATCAAGAGCAGGTACCAGACCCAATGAGAAGAGAGCAGCTACAGAAGAACTTAATGCAGTTACATCCTAAATTTATAGCTACTGGTCACGGGCCATGTCTAAAGCTTGTTGATTAATCTACGGTCAGTTGCCAACAAGAACCAACTAAATCTGCGGAAACGGACGTGAGCACCTTAACCATTATTTGTTGTTTGACTGCCCTGTCCTGGCTATTGCGGTCATGAACCTATAATCCGGCGTAAAATCTTTATGCAGGTTTAGAAACAGCTTGGTAAAAGAAGATGTGTGCATATAAGTAAGAACGGAAAGAAGAGAAATAGAAGTGAATCTATGAATGGTACTGCAGTTTTATATATTACATCTGTTGTTTTGACTTTGATTACAGGGCTTCTAACCTGGAGAAACACATACTATCTGGGTTATATTCCATCCTATCAGGACAATTTGGGTTGGAAGTGGGTTCTGATCCCTCTGTTTGGGCTGTTGATTGGCGCTGTATCATATATTTTTGCAAAAACGCTGCGAAATATCAATCATAAGGATGAATCAGCCGTAATATCCAATTTGCGTGGTTTTCGTACTGCTGCATTTATTTTGCTGGGCAGCCTTTTGGTCGGGTCTTTTGTATTGGTCCAGAGCTATAAGACCCTGGAGCAGGCTAAAACAGAAGCCGCTGTTGCAGCACGGCAGGAATGGTATGAGATGCTGGCGGACATCAACCAGGAACTCATGCAGATAAGTAAAGAGATTTTGGAAAAGCCCGATCCGGAATTGGCTGAATTAACCCGGCATGATAGCAAGGCTGGGGAAGTACTCCGCAGCCGTATTAATGCCTTTGTTGATAAATATATGGAAGAGACAGAAAAGCTGTTCAAATCAACTTATTGATTTGAACGGCTTCCAGGACTCCACAATAAAGTGGGTTCTGTCGCCAAACACTTTGAACAGGGAAAAGCATCCAAACGAAGCGTAATTCAGCCCGGTTTTTTTAGCCTTTTCATAGATGACATCTGTAATAACAGATTTTAAGCGAATATATTTTGCAGACGTTTTGCAAGACCATGGTTATGGAAGATAGATAAGTATATCAATTACAAATTTACTCGGTGGTACAATCGGAAGGGACAACGCAATTACAGGTCAGGAAATGCAGCAAAGGTCAGACAATTGACCGTGCGGACAGGACTGGCAAGTATTTGCGGCTGAATGCTGAAGGAAGAAGAATATCGGAAAGCCGTATGCGAGAAAACCGCACGTACGGTTTGATGAGGGGACGGTGGTATTCCCACTGTTCTACTCTATCAAGGGTTGAGAAGTGAGGGTGCGAATACCCCAGTAAATAATAAGCCATTTGTGGTTTTTTGAGGTCGAAAACCAAAGCCTGATAATTGTGATTTTATCGTCCAGTGGAAACTAGTCCAAGGGGTCGATTTTGAAGCGTACAGAGCAGATTAGATGTCATAGCTTTGGTGACAGAGCAGGATGGATGTCAGGTGCTCATGAGAGAGCAGGTTGGATGTTAGCAATAAAGGAGTAATTTTGTAGCGAACAATTTGAATTATCACAGCATTTAAGTTACTATTTGTTTATATAGTCTAGTTCAAGGAGGATGGCGAAAATGGAATATCAATTGCTGTTCGAACGTAGCGATAACTGGCTGAAATACGCGATTCGTCTACACTTGTACAACGAACCAAAGGATACTCTTGTCGAACTCAGAAAAGCGGCATTGGCTGATGACCTTATTTTATACTACCTTTCTGACGTTGCGAACTTTCATGGCAGTCTGGTAACGAATCATAAGAATCCTGATTTACCAATACACAAGCTATTGTTTCTACTAGACCTCGGATTTGATTTAGACGTTCCAGAAATAAAAACCGCGGTAGATGAAATTTTAAAACACCGTGATGGCCACGGGGTTTATCAGTCACTGATAAATATTCCGAAGCACTTTGGTGGCGCGGGTGTGGATGTATTTAGCTGGTGTTTGTGCGATGCCCCACTGCTTTTGATTGCTCTGTTAAAGGTAGATATGAATTATCATGAATATATCAAGCCCGGCGTTGACCATCTGGTATCTTTATGTCGTGATAACGGATTCCCTTGTGCCGTTTCCCCGGAGCTTGGCAAATTTCGCGGTCCCGGGAAAAAGGACGATATCTGCCCATACGCAACGCTGAAAATGGCCGATTTATTGTCATATATACCGGAGTATCGGGATTCCAAGGTTGCGGTTTTATCAGTCAAAGCATTGCTGAACCTGTGGGAAAAAAGCCTTGATCAGCATCCATATATGTTCTATATGGGGACTGATTTCCGTAAGCTGAAGGCACCATCGTGCTGGTATGATATTGTCAGCGTAGCCGGAGTACTAAGCAAATATGAATTTGTGCGGGATGATCCGCGTTTCCTTGAAATGATTGCACATATAAAAGGAAGACAAGACAAGGATGGTTTTTTCACGCCCGAGTCTGCATACCAGAACTTAAAGGGCTGGGATTTTGGGCAGAAGAAAGCACCGTCTCCATATTTAACCTACTTGTGTTATCGAATATTTGAACGTTTGAAATAGTGCCCATAATTTTTCCTAAAATCCTGGTAATAATGAACAAGCCAAAAAACTCAATAAAAGTATAATCGTTATAAGGAGATATATACTCAATCCTCGCTTCTATTTTTTGCTATTGGCTACAATAGAGGAGATGTTAAGCGTGCTCCTTGATCGAGAATACGCCGTAAACGGGAACGCTGCCTCAAATATTTCAATGATGAGTAATACAAGAAAAAAATACGGATTTTAAAACCAAATTGTGGTTGTAACATTTTAAACGCTTAAAGAGCATTCTTGAGCGTAGATATGGTGAAAAATATGAGAAAGGCATATAATGGTAATAGTTAGTTAAGCATCTATTTCACATTAGTATTAAAAAGCGAATTAGTATTAGCTGGGATGAAAAAACATTATGCACTGTATCATGGAACACTGCATAGTAAATTTTATTTATGTAAGCGGGGGGTGTAGAAAAATGAAAACGAAAATACTAGTTGCTATTCTCTTGTTAGTAGTAGTTTTTACAGTGTACAATATTATTTCGCACCCAATATCTGCAAAAAGCATTGAAACTCTGTGCAATTTTAATTTAGAAGATGTGACCAGTATGACCATTTTCCATTGGGGAGAAACAAAGCTAATTACAGATAAATCAGAAATCCAAAGATTTATTGGCGCAATTGACAGTGCCTACCACCGCAATTTATTAAGGGATAATTTCATGTTTATGCATACTGGTGGTGTTGGCGGTGATTGGAATGTAATCCTTACGACAGATAAAAAGGATATAAAAATTGGGATTGGTTCTAATCAAGTATTGTATAAAAATTATATCTATACTTCAGATGAAGGATTCTCAATTAATGTGATAGAAGATATATGGAATTTAAATGGAGACTGACTTTTTATTGATTAAAGATTCTGCAAAAATGAAATTTTCCTTATAGTAAGTATTATGTGCAGTTGAGTTGTTTCGTATTTTTTTATATAGTGTGAAATAACCTAATTGTTACTGCTGACGCATAGTGTCCAGCAATAGATGTCGTTAATTGTCCGGATATTGACGGAATAGGTGTCCGGACGTTATAGAAACACAACGCCCCCTTCCAAGGGGGAGGGAGAATC
>JBLNDG010000258.1:0-29032 GCA_050261415.1 Caulobacteraceae bacterium
GTTACCACATCACCAACTCAGTGTCAATACTGTTTTTGCTGGTTTTTTGAGGTAACTTTCTGTCTTCCGTTTTTTGTCTGCTTTTCTGCTCTGTTTCCGAGGCAGGAACTTTAGTTTATCAAGTTTACTGGAAAAAGTCAACTGGTAAATCTTGTTCATATTTTTTTCAGTAAACACTCCTCTATTTGTCCAGTCAGTGAAGCCCTCTTCTCTGCTGACAGACAGCCAGTGCTGTCTGGAAGGGATATTATTACTGAAAAAATGCAAACGGAAATTTTGTCTTTACAGAGCTTGTAAGAAAAGAGAAAGGCTTATACAATCTTTAATTATATAAACCTTTGTTATTATAACCATTAATATTAAAAATACTACATTTTATATATTTCTCATAATCGATACATTTGCATTTTCTCTTAAAGATAAGTCTACCATCTGGGGCTTCTTTACCTGTTTGCCATTCTTATCGAAGTACACTATTACCTTGGGCTTAAAAGTAAAACCCTGTACTTCGTCTTCTATGACAATCCCCGATTCTCCTGTACTTAACTCAACCCATTGTCCGTATTTATAGATTACTATTGTATTTATCAGAGCTTTAACAATTTCATGATTAAAATAGAAGTTTCCTGATCCCAGCAGGAATTCAACACTATCGGACCGTTTATGCTTTGACCTGTAAGGTCTGTCATTGGTTAACGCATCATAGACATCACATACGGCAATTACTTTAGCCATCGTATGTATCTGCTCATTGCTAAGCCCGTTTGGATAACCGGTTCCATCATAACGTTCATGATGCTCAAGTATTATATTATATATCTCTGCACTGAAATCTCCTGTGTTCCGAACAATTTCAAAACCGAATCTCGGATGTTTTTGCACTGTTTTCTTTTCACTCTCTGTCAACGGACCTTTTTTATTCAATATTTCTTTTGGAATCTCTGCCATACCTACGTCATGAAGCAGTGCAGATGTACCTAATATGACCAACCTATGTAACGGAAAATACAATTCCTTTCCTACAGCAACAGAATACGCTCCTACACTTATGCTGTGCCTGAAAATATTATCGCCCAATACCCTCAATGGAATCATGAGATTTATTATTTTATCATTCTTCAATAAATCAATAATAATATTTTTGACTTCATATGTATTCTTTTCTTTTTTTATAAACTTCATAACCTGGCTGTCGATTATTTCAGATGCTTCTTTTATTAAAAGATCCTTTATGTCCACTGAGTCGGCTGCCGAACCGTCTGACACATTTCTGAATATATAGACCGAATCTATATAGTTCTTTTTCAATCCTAAAATTGTACTGTCTCCTATTATGGTATTCTTGATAGCCAATATTTTTCCGCTGGAACTGTAAACATCCGCTGCCAGTATATCTCCCGCAAGCAATTCCGCAACGTTTACCTCAAGCATTTTTTCCGCCATAGAAACCCTCCTATATAAAGGTTATTACTATAATAGAAAACTTACATATTTTTATTATACAAGAAATTATAGGAATATCAAACATGAAAAAAGAAGAGCAGTTTTACTGCTCTTCTACCTCTTCTCCACTTATTTTTGCAATGGATACAACGCTTTCAGTTTCCGGTATCCTCATAAGTCTGACACCCTGTGTGCTCCTTCCCATCTCTGAGATTTCGTTAACGTTCAACCTTATTATTATGCCTGAAAGATTGATCAGCATTATTTCATTGTTATCCTTTACAACCTTCATGCCTACCAAGGCACCAGTCTTATTGGTTATCTTGGAGGTTATTATTCCTTTTCCGCCCCTTGTCTGAACTCTATATTCGTCCAAAGGAGTTCGTTTGCCGTATCCCTTTTCATTGATTACAAGGAGATCTGCTCCTTCCTCAACTATATCCATACCTATTACAACATCATCATCATTCAAGGTTATCCCTTTTACTCCCTGTGCAGTACGTCCCATGCTCCTTACATCACTTTCAGGGAATCTTATGGACATGCCGTATTTAGTCGCTGCAATAAGTTCGGTTGTTCCGCGGGTAAGCTTTACACCAATAAGCTCGTCATCACCCAGCAATGTAATTGCAGCAATTCCGGTATTCCTGGAAGTATCATATTCCTTTAATTCTGTCTTTTTGACAACTCCGCCTTTTGTCATAAATATCAGATACTTTCCGTCGTCAAAGTCCTTTATATTTATTACTGCACTTACTTTCTCATCCGGATCAAGCTGCAGCAGGTTTACCAAGGCTGTTCCTTTTGCCTGCCTGCCTCCTTCCGGAATTTCATAAGTCTTCAGCTTATACATTTTTCCTTTATTTGTGAAAAACAAAATGTAGTTATGTGTAGAGGTAATGAACAGATGTTCAACAAAATCCTCTTCTCTTGTCTGAAGACCTGTTATTCCCCTGCCACCCCGTTTTTGACTCTTATAAGTATCTGCAGGCAGCCTCTTTATATAACCGAAATGTGTTATTGTAACAGCTACTTCATACTCATCAATGAAGTCCTCTTCATTGAACTCTTCTACTGAGGCCGAAATTTTTGTACGCCTTTTATCATCATATTTCTTCTTTATTTCAAGCAGTTCATCTTTCACAACCATAAGTATTTTTTGTTCGCTTGCCAATAAGGACCTATAGTATTCGATATCTTTGATTAATGCAAGGTACTCTTCCTCTATCTTGCTTCTTTCCAGTCCTGTCAGGCTTCTGAGTCTCATTTCGGCAATAGCTTCAGCCTGCAATTCCGAAAGGCCGAATCTTTTCATCATTCTCTGCTTTGCTTCAGCTACATTCTTCGAGCTTCTTATTATGTTAACAATTTCATCTATGTTATCAATGGCTATTCTCAAGCCTTCCAATATATGCGCTCTTGCTTCAGCCTTTTTAAGATCATATTGAGTCCTTCTGGTAATAACCTCTTTCTGATGATCTATATAATGCTTGATTATACTCTTTAAATTAAGGACTTTAGGCTGACCGTCAACCAGTGCAATCATGATTATGCTGAAAGTATCCTGCATTTGAGTGTGCTTATAAAGTTGATTCAACACTACGTTTGCATTTGCATCCCTTTTGAGTTCTATTACAACTCTCATACCGCTTCTGTCGGATTCATCCCTAAGGTCGGATATGCCTTCGATTTTCTTGTCCTTTACCAGCTCGGCAATCTTTTCTATCATAGCAGCCTTATTAACCTGGTATGGTATTTCACTTACTATAATTCTTTGGCGATTGCCGCTCATTTCCTCTATTTCTGCCTTAGCTCTTACTACTACCTTTCCCCTCCCGGTACTGTACGCCCTTTTTATTCCTTCTTTA
The DNA here is from genome assembly GCA_050261415.1 of Caulobacteraceae bacterium. Taxonomy (GTDB): domain Bacteria; phylum Bacillota; class Clostridia; order Lutisporales; family Lutisporaceae; genus JBLNDG01. The sequence goes on from JBLNDG010000258.1 coordinate 3,312, forward strand.
CCCAGTATTATTCCTCCGGTAGGAAAATCAGGTCCTTTAAGGTGCTTCATCATTTCGTCAAGTTCTATGTCAGGGTTCTCTATATTGCTTACTACGCAGTCAATAACTTCTCCAAGATTATGAGGAGGTATTGATGTTGCCATACCTACCGCTATACCATTGCTTCCGTTTACAAGCAGGTTAGGAAAACGTGACGGCAAGACATCAGGTTCCTTGAGGCTTTCATCATAGTTCGGATTGAAGTCCACTGTTTCCTTTTCTATATCTCTGAGCAGTTCAACAGCTATCTTGGACATTCTGGCTTCTGTGTAACGCATAGCAGCTGCACTGTCCCCGTCTATAGATCCGAAATTTCCATGGCCGTCTATTAGCATATATCTTTGTGAAAAGTCCTGGGCCATCCTGACCATTGTGTCATATACGGATGCATCTCCATGTGGATGATATTTACCTAAAACTTCACCAACAGTAGTTGCCGACTTTCTATGTGGCTTATCCGGTGTAAATCCCATATCGTTCATTGCATATAGTATTCTTCTGTGCACCGGCTTCAATCCATCCCTTACGTCAGGTAATGCACGTTGAACTATTACACTCATTGCATAATCTATGAACGATTTTTTCATTTCATCTTCAATATTTACTGGCAGAATTTTTTGGTTATCATATTCCAAACCCATTACCTCCAAATGTTTATATAAGTAGCATATAATCAAATTGCATACATAATTAATTATAAAACTATTAATAATTTTTGTCCAATTTATTATTATATTTTCAAGTTTTATAAAAAATTACTAATGGTACTCATATTTTTTCGAAAAAAAACTGTGAGTTTCAATAAACTAATATTTACTGAAGCTCACAGTTTTTATTGGCACGGTTATAAGCTTATTATCTGATCGCACATGCTTTCGATATTCACTATTTCATCTGAGGACATTATAATTGTCTTTCCGGCGAGAACAGAACCTCTCAGATACTTGTCGAAAACTTCTAAATATGGTTCTTCTATATAGGAAAACGGCTGATCAAAGCATAAAACAGGCTTATGGCTTAAGAAGCCCCTTATTATGAACATCTTGCTGCGGATAGCACTCGGAAGTTTTATTACTTCCTTATACCTGTATTCTCCTATTTCAAAGTCATTTACCAGTTTTTCAGCCTTATCAACTACATCACTTCTATTCTTATTGTTTCTGCAGGCATATTGTATTATGTTCTCGAACAGAGTGCAATTATATTCCTGACTGCTTGGCTGTTCCTTGGATATATAAGAGACCATTTCCCTGAGCTGAAGGCTGCTCATTTTTGTCTCTCTATAAAGAATCTTACCCGATGTAGGCTTTATAATTCCTGACAAAATTTTCAACAGTGTTGATTTACCACACTTTTTTCCACCTACAAGGCCTATAATACTGCCTTTATATATATCAAAGGATATATTCTTAATTCCAAGGTCTTCTTTTCTTTTAAGGAAATTAATTATATTTACTATATTACCCTCTTCATCCTCACATTTATAGTATTTGGTTAACTCCCTGACCTGAAAAACAAGCTCATCATTTATATTCTTTTTTGTACTTGTTTGCATATTTACCTACTCTCTTTAACATAATAAATGGTTAAGCAGATTTTATTATAATTCTTTTAACAATATAAATAAAATTTGAATTTCCGCTCGCAAGCACCTTTTTTCTTACTTTTTCACTAATTTAGCTCTAAAAAAATATTATAAATCAGTTTTGCTTTATTTAGTTCCCTGTCTCTTGATTTGACGTAATTACGTGCGTATTGTTTTATCTTATGCCGGTTTTTCTTTTCTAAAGTATATATATGTTATGTTAAGCTTAGTATTACACTGCATTCTGATAAAATTCAAAAAAAACACCCCATAAACAGTAGAATTTATGAGGTGCTAATATTAATGCATTATTTCATTTATGCTTTAAATACGTTTATCTTGTCCTGCAGCTTCTTGGCAATGGAATTTAGTTCCTCTGAAAGGGAAGCAACCTGTTCAATGGCTGCGTTTTGTTCTTCTGTTGACGCAGATACTTCTTCGGTTGCTGCAGCTGTCTCTTCTGATATTTTAGAAATCTTATCCATAACGGTCAGCATTCTGTTTTTGGTATCCATTATATTTTCAATATTATGTGCTATATTATCTATCTTTTCAGTAATATCCTCTATGGCTACAGCAATGTTGTTATAGGTTTTTTCCGTATTTGATACTGCTGAATTTTGTTCGGTAACAACCTTCCCGGCATAAACCATGGACTCCTGTGTCAGTGTGATATCCGATTGAACCGTTGAGATAATCTCTTTAATATTATTACTTGATTCTGCTGTACTTTCTGCAAGCTTTCTAACCTCATCCGCAACAACGGCAAAGCCCTTTCCGGCTTCTCCGGCGCGGGCCGCCTCAATCGCAGCATTAAGTGCAAGCAAGTTTATTTGGCTTGAAATATTTGTTATAGTCCCTATTATATTTCCTATTTCATTGGCCTTATCACTCAAGTTGTTTATAATACTTTCAACTTTATTTGTAACCCTGCTGTTTTCATCAGATTTATCCTTCAGAATCTTAATGGCTTCGAGACCTTCATTGTTTGCAGATAAAACATTTGAAGAAGATTTTTTGCCTTGTTCAATGTAATGAACCATGGAATCAAGCTCGCTTGAAAGCTGCGAAGTAATTTCAACACCTTGCTGAATATTCTGAACCTGGTTGTTTGCACCTTCTGCTACGCCGGAAATGGCTCTGGCCACTTCCTCTATTGAAAGAGCTGTTTCTTCAGCTGTTGAAGCAAGCGAAGTTGATGTATTATATGTCAAGGCAGCTGCTTCTTTAATTTCCACTACAAGGCTTCTTACACTGTTAACCATTGCATTGAAACCGCTGCTTAGCTTGCCAAGCTCATTCTTTGACTGATAATTGCTTGATAGTGACAAATCTCCGTGGGAAGCTTTTTCTATCAGTTCTTTTACATGAATTATCGGTTTTGTGATGCTGTTGGATATTAAATATGTGAGCAATACTATGATAAATACCAGTACAATAGCTATAATAATGTTCCTGTTCATTATATTGGATACAAAACTTAAAGCATCACTTTTTTTCTGAACCGTAATGACCGCCCAATTACTTGATTTGCCAGGCAGTTGTATGCTGTTGTAGGCGCTTATTACCGGATCTCCGTTGTTATCCCTGTATTCTGCTATTCCGGATTTTCCGGACAGTGCCGCTTCTGTTATTTCCTTCAGCTTATCCGGTACTTTTATATCTTCAAGCTCGGTTTTTTGATTTCCATTTTCATCCTTAACTATATTGCCGCTGCTGTCTTTAACAAGTACGGTCCTTTTCAGGGTTTTATAGTTGTACAGCTCTGTAACCTGCTTGCTGTCAGGGTGTGCAATAACAACACCTTCTCCGTCTATTATGTATGCATAGAAACCTTTGTCGGTGCTGAATTTCTCAACGATTTTCTGCAAAGCATCAAGCTTAAGGTCAGAGCCCATAATACCTAACATATTGGAGGCATTATCATATATAGGTATAAATATTGACGTAACTGCTGCATTACCCGTGAGAGAATAATATGACTTGCTTACAAAGGGCTGTTTGTCACCCATAATTTGTTTAAACCACCACCTGTTGGACCTATCCCCCAGCTCTCCTTTTGACCTGGCAGTTTGCATACCATCTATACCCTGAATATATAAGAGGTCAAAATAGGTATTCTTAGCGTTACTATTTACTAATACCGGTGCCTGCTTGTCCCCCTGGAAACTGACTACATCGCTATTGTTGGCAATTTCTTCTGTTATACTGTACGCTTTTTCTACAAACAGCTTGACATAATCCGCAATAGAGCTTGCTAATGCCTTGCTGTTTTCTTCCATGTTTTTCTGGTAATCACTTGTAATAAAATAATTGTTTAAAAGGTTTGATACCAAAAACGGAGCAATTACAAGTATTAATGTCACGATTATCAATTTATGCTTGATTGATTTCATTTATTCCCCTCCTTTTTATACTTCACTTAGTTTAACAGCGTACAGTAAACTATTGCGGAAGAAACAAGCAGAATTTAGGTATCAGCCTTAATTTTAAATATAATAAAGCCCAGCATAAACAACCCCAGGGGGGTTAATTATACTGGACTCAATTCACTAAACAGTTTGGATTTTACTATTCCCGCAAATTAAACAGTATACCGGTTCAAATTCAGTTAAAATTTACATAAATACATTATTCTCTATATTTTTTAATTTTCCTTCATAAATGTAAAAATTATTATTGTGAAATATATATTTATAGACATAAAAAAGACACTGAAATCAGTGTCTTTTTTTTATATATCAAGGTTTCTGACATATTTAGCGTTATGCTCTATGAATTCCCTTCTTGGTTCAACCTTATCTCCCATAAGGACTGTAAATATCTCATCTGCTGCAATGGCATCCTCCATAGTTACCTGAAGAATAGTCCTTGTTTCGGGATTCATTGTAGTATCCCAAAGCTGTTCCGCATCCATTTCTCCAAGGCCTTTGTACCTCTGAACGCTTATACCGTCCCTGCCTATTTCGTTCAGTATGCTTTCAAATTCTTTATCATTATATGCATAGTGGTCTTTATTTTTCTTTCTGACTCTAAAGAGTGGCGGTTGGGCAATATATACAGAACCGGCTTCAATAAGAGGACTCATATACCTGTAGAAGAAAGTCAAAAGCAGTGTTCTTATATGAGCTCCATCTACATCGGCATCGGTCATCATTATGATTTTACCATATCGCATTTTTTCAATGTTAAAATCATCGCTGATTCCTGCACCTAGGGCTGTAATCATTGCTCTTATCATCTCGCTTGACAGTATCTTATCCAGTCTCGCCTTTTCCACATTTAATATTTTACCTCTCAAAGGAAGTATTGCCTGAAATTTCCTGTCCCTGCCCTGCTTTGCAGAGCCTCCTGCGGAATCTCCCTCAACAATATAAATCTCGCACAGCTTAGGATCCCTTTCAGAGCAATCGGCTAATTTTCCCGGAAGTGTTGTACTTTCAAGCACTGTCTTTCTTCTTGTCAATTCCCTTGCTTTTTTAGCAGCATCTCTGGCTCTTGCAGCCGTCATGGCTTTCTCTACTATTATTTTTGCAGCGGAAGGATTTTCTTCCATATATGACTCAAAATTCTCCGATACTATAGAGTCAACTATTCCCCTTACCTCAGGATTGCCAAGTTTAGTCTTGGTCTGCCCCTCAAACTGCGGGTCGGGCAGCTTTACGCTTATAACACAAGACATACCTTCCCTTACATCTTCTCCTATAAGGTTTGCATCATTTTCCTTGAGAAATTTATATTTTCTCGCATAATCATTTATTACTTTTGTGATTGCAGTTTTAAAACCGCTTGTATGGCTGCCGCCCTCCAAAGTGTTTATATTATTAGCGAAGCTGAAAATGCTTTCTGTATAACCGTCATTATATTGAAGCGCTATTTCAACGTCTATATCGTCTTTCTTTGCTTCAAAATATATAGGCTCATCATGCAGAACTTCCCTGTTCTTATTAAGGTACTTAACAAAGGATATTATCCCTCCATCATACTGGAAGGTCTTTTCTGTGTTATCCCTCTCATCCTTAAGGTTTATCTTTATACCCTTGTTAAGGAATGCAAGCTCCCTGAGCCTATGCTCAAGTGTGTCGAAGCTGTATTCCAATTCATCAAACACTTGGGCATCCGGCTTGAAAGACACTTTTGACCCTGTTGTTTTAGATGTACCGATTACTTTTAACTCAGTAACAGGAACACCTCTTTCATATCTCTGGAAAAAAACTTTTCCTTCCCTTTTTACCTCTACTTCCAACCATTCAGACAAAGCATTAACTACTGAAACACCAACGCCATGCAAGCCGCCGGAAACCTTGTAGCCGCCTCCCCCGAACTTACTGCCTGCGTGAAGCACTGTAAGAGCTACTTCTACTGCAGGTTTGCCGAGCTTTGGATGAATTCCAACAGGAAAACCTCTTCCGTCGTCTTCGTTACTTATTGAGTTATCAGGGTGGATTGTTATATTAATATTTTTACACACACCTACCAGAGCTTCGTCTATACTATTATCTACAACCTCCCAGACCAAATGGTGAAGTCCCTTGGCTCCTGTGCTTCCAATATACATGCCAGGCCTTTTTCTGACAGCCTCTAATCCCTCTAATACTTGAATTTGTTCTGCTTCATATACATTCGTATTCTTTTTATCATCCATTTCAATAAATTCCCCCTTTACCGCAATGATATATCATCTATGAATCCTGCTCGTTTATACAATGTAATAGAGGATATGGGAGACAAATATATCACGGTCTTTTTCTCTTTTTCAGCAAGAATAAAAGATTTTGGTTCGTCATTGGAAATTTTCCTTATGAAGCCTTCGTCTTCGGCAGTTTTTAAAAATTCTCTTGTATTATTGGACATATTGCTTGATTCTATATCCATTATGGATATAATATCCTTCAAGGATATAACAACATCTCCGCCAAGATGAATAAACATCTATTTGTCCTCCCTTGTTCGCGAATATATATAATTATCCAACTATTCTATTATAACCTTTTATAAAAAAAACTAAAAGGTTTCTTGTTTATTTTGATAATGCATAACCCACAAAATAATTTACATCTCGTGGCTTTGTGCACTTATTTTACCGTCAACAACATTAAATATTTTTGAACCGGCTGCTTTTAACTTGTCCATATGTTCAATATCAGTACAGGTTATTATTGTCTGCACATCACTAATAAAATTCATCAGATAATTCTGCCTTTCATTATCAAGCTCCGAAAAAACATCATCCAGCAGCAATACAGGCATTTCAGACGTTTCTGATTCTATATATTTCAATTCTGAAATTTTAAGGGAAAGAAGTGTAGTCCTCTGTTGACCCTGAGATGAGTATGTCTTTACCTCCATATCATTTATAAAAAACAGTAAATCATCCCTATGGGGGCCTTTATGTGTTACACCTCTTCTCAGATCTATATCCTTAAATTTGTTTAGGGTTTCAGTAAAATACTCTTTTATCTCACTTTCACTTTTTCCGGTGTTATCAATCGAGGCATTATATCTTAATTCAAGCTTTTCTCTGCCGTTTGATATCTTATCATGAGTGTCTGCTGCAAATTTATTTATATCATCTATAAAATTACTTCTTGATATTATCAGTTTTGTACCAAAAAAGACAAGCTGCTCGTTCCATATATCAATAGTCTTTAATGAGTTATAGTTTATTTTTGCTTCATTCAGAAGATTATTCCTCTGTTCCAGCACTTTTAAATATTGTATAAGATTGTAATAATATCCCGGTTTTACCTGGGACAATATTATATCTGTGAATCTCCTCCTTTCAACCGGTCCCTCCTTTATTATCTTCATATGATCAGGTGAGAAAATAACGGTATTAAGATTTCCAATGAGTTCACCAATCTTATTCAGCCTAACACCGTTCATTTTTACCTGCTTCTTGAAGCCCTTATTCAGATATATATCTACGGTCTTGTCAGCATTATCTTTTTCAAATTCAATTTTTACTCTTGCATCCTGGCTGTTCCATCTTATAAGCTCTGAATCCTTCTGAGTCCTGTGGGATTTACCTGTCGAAGCAAGATATACAGATTCTATAATATTAGTCTTTCCTTGTGCATTTTGACCGTAAAATATGTTTATGCCGCTGTTAAGATCTATATCCAGAGACTCGTAGTTTCTATAATTTTTTAAATATATCTTTTTTATCTGCAAAATAAGCACCCCGGCAATATTATATAATCTTGTATGTTTGGTTAAAAACCTCTACAGTATCCCCTTTATGAAGCTTTTTTCCCCTGGCAAATTCTACGTTTCCGTTTACCTTGACCATTCCGTCCTGTATAATACTCTTTGCTTCTCCACCGGATATTACCAGATTTTCAAACTTTAAAAACTGGTCGAGCTTTATGAATTTGGTCTCTATTTTTACTTCATTCATTGTACCACTCTCTTTTACTATATTTTAGCAAAACCACCCTTTTGGGTGGTTTTTAAATCTGATATTCTTATTAGCGGAAATTCTATAGTGTAGAATCATTCATAATGAGGAGGTTCTATGCCTCCGAACTTTTATTTCTTAACTATTCTTTTTAAACCTTGCAGGAAGCACCAGGTAAAGATATCCTGTATTGTCGCAAGGTCTTATTATGCTTGGGCTTACATTAGTTGTAAATTCTATTGTGATTTCTTCACACTCTATGACCTTTAACACATCTATGAAATACTTTGCATTAAATGCTATTTCTATATCATTTCCTTCTTTTTGTATTTTTATTTGTTCGTAAACATCTCCGTTTTGTGAATTAGACCTTATTGCCATCATATCATCATTAATTTCAAATTTTATCATATTGTTGCTGGAATCCCTGGCAAACAATGCTGCTCTATCACAGGATTCCATCAAGTTATTGGAGGAAACCTTTATCTTTATCTTATACTCTGAAGGTATTATCTGCTTATAGTTAATAAATTCTCCTTCCAACAATCTTGAAACTATTATCGTGTCCTCAATCTGGACCTGAATATGGTTTTTTGAGAAGTATATATTTACAGGATCTTCGTTTTCATTTAGTATTTTACCTATTTCTGAAAGAGTCTTTCCCGGGATTACAGCTTTAAAGTTGTTGTCATTTATTATACCATTCCACTTTACTGCCATTCTGAAGCCGTCAAGGGCAACTATCGTAAGTGTATCCCCTACTATATCAAATAATACCCCGGTAAGTATAGGTCTTACTTCATCAGTAGATACAGCGAATATAGTCTGTCTGATCATGTCCTTCAATACATTCTGCGAAAGAGTGATCCCGTTCTCCTTCTTTACTACCGGAAGCTCAGGAAATTCATCATGAGGAAGTGTTACTACCTTAAAGCTTGAGTTTTCACTTTTTATATAGACAAGGTTACCTTCAGCCGTCTCTATTTCTATATCTGCATCAGGCAGCTTCCTTACTATCTCTCCTACTATCCTTGATGATAATACTACCTTTCCGGGTTCTATTACATCAACATTTGATTGTGTTTCAATACCTATTTCAAGATCTGTTGCAGTCAGCTTGAGTTTTCCGTTTTTTGCATCAAAAAGAATTCCTTCTAATATTGGAAGAGTTGTTTTTGAGGGTACTGCTTTTTGAACTATATTAATACTGTCGAGGAGAGTTGACTTCGTTGTTATTATTTTCATTTGTGGATAACCTCCAAAGCTTATTTTATATATAATATAATAAAATATTTTAGTAGTAATAGTAATAGGGGATGTTAATAAGTGTAAAAGCCGTAAAAGCTATTGAAAAACAACAAATAACGCTGTTTATAAAATGTTAAATGTTTAATAAAAATCTGTTGATAAAAAAGAATAACTAAAATTCATATAATTTTTATAAACAATTTATCAATAAAATATCAACAGGTTATTAAGAGCTTTTTAACCTTCTATTTTATTCCTTATTTCCTCTATTACAGATTTCAATTGAATATCTATCTTCATATCTGAAGATATTTTTTCATATGCATGCATTATTGTGGTATGATCTCTACCGAATTCTTCACCTATCCTGGGCAATGACAGGTCAGTCAGCTCCCTGCAAAGAAACATTGCAATCTGTCTTGGTAAAACAATAGATTTGTTACGCTTCTTGGCGTTGAAGTCTTCTATTTTTATGCTGTAATACTGCCCAACTACTTCTTTTATCGCAGCAGGGGTAACCAGCCTTGGTTTTGAATTGGATATTATATCCTTCAAAGCCTCACTTGCAAGGTCTTCATTTATTTCCCCATTTGTCAGGGATGAGTATGCTACTATCCTGATGAGAGCTCCTTCAAGTTCCCTTATATTGGATTGTATTTTCTTTGCTATTAGAAGCATTACATTATCGGAAATAGAAAGATTCTCTGTTTTAGCTTTTTTCTTTAGTATAGCTATTCGTGTTTCAAGATCCGGGGGCTGAATATCAGCAATAAGACCCTGTTCAAACCTTGATCTCAGCCTGTCCTCCAATGTAGGTATTTCTTTTGGAGGGCGATCGCTGGATATAATTATCTGCTTATTAGCTTCATATAAGGAATTGAAAGTATGGAAGAATTCCTCCTGTGTTCGTTCCTTTCCGGCAATAAACTGAATATCGTCTATTAGAAGTATATCTACATTTCTATACTTGTTTCTGAATTCATTATTTCTATCGTCTCTTATTGAATTTATTAGTTCATTTGTAAAGGTTTCGGAGGATATATAAACTACTTTTGTTCTCTTGTTCTGTTTCAATATATAGTGGCCGATAGCATGCATAAGATGTGTTTTGCCCAAACCAACTCCTCCATATATAAAGAGGGGGTTATATGCTTTTGCCGGTGATTCGGCAACTGCGACTGACGCAGCGTGAGCCAAACGGTTACTGTTGCCTATAACGAAAGTATCAAAGGTGTACTTTGGATTCAGGGAAGAATTGTCCGCTTCTTCGATAGAATTCTTTTGTATTTCTTCATCTACAATTGAAGCGTAGTTTTCTTCTGTCGGTATTACAAATTTTATATCAAAATATTCGCCTGTAACTTGTTTCAAAGCGTTTTTTATTAAAGTTACATAACGCGCTTCCAATATACCTTTTGTAAAATCATCAGGCACAGAAAAGGTAATAAGGTTGTCCTTTATAGAAAGAGGATGTATTGCTTTAAGCCAAGTATTGAAGCTTACTTCTGTTAATTCAACCTTTATTACGTCTAGAGTTTTTTCCCAGATTTCAATATTATGAGGATACATGCTTAGCCTCCTTAGTAAAACAAATAATAAACAGCTTTATGCACAAAATAATGCAAAAATTTGAAAAAGTTAATTATAAAGCTATATATGTATAAAAGTGTTGATAAAATGTTAATATAATCTTGTAAAAAAAGAAGCAATATAAAATTATCAACAGACGTAAATAATAGTTATAAACATAAAAAAAACCAGAGATTAACTAACTTTTTATTAAATTATAGACAAGTTATTAAATATTAATACACAGAAATAAAAAGTTATTAACAGGTTATTCACAGATGTGTATAACTTATAAAAAAAAGAGAAGTTATGCACAGCCATATAACTATAATAGCAAAACAAAATACTAAATTCAATAATTATTAGATATTTATCCACAATATGCAGGCGAAAGGAATATTCTTTATCCACAGGTAAAAATCTTCAAATATCTTGAAATAAGTTGTATACTTAGAGTAGTATAAATATAATAATTATATTGACAGGTACTTTTAATGTCTATATAATTTTAATAGTAAAGTGGTGAATTATGCTTTATTATATAACGCATAAACAGGATAGGTTAGGGGGTGTATGTTGATGTTAATGACTTATCAACCGAAGAAGAGACAGAGGAAAAAAGTTCATGGCTTCAGAGAAAGAATGAGTACTCCCAATGGTAGGGAAGTTCTCAGAAGAAGAAGAAGAAAAGGTAGACAGAGATTGACAGTATAAGGCCGCGGCGTGTGGCCTTTTTCTGTAGTCATGAAAAATGGAGGAACATAATGACGACCCTGCATAAGCTGAAAAAAAATTATGAATTTAAAAAGGTATATAGCGAAGGAAGATATTATGTAGAAAAATATATTGTTATGTACTTGATTAAAAATGATTCTGAAGTAAATAGGGTAGGGTTTTCGGTCAGTAAAAAAGTAGGTAACAGCGTAACAAGGAACAGAGTGAAAAGACTTATGAAAGAGGCATATAGACTTTTTAGCGGTAAGGTTAAGCTGGGCTATGACATGGTATTTACTGCCAGGGCAGGAAGTGCAGAGGCAGAATACGAAACTATCAAGAATAATATGATGTCTGTATTGAATAGGGCCAAGCTTAAAAAAAGCGAGGAATAGATGAAAAGGCTTTTTATCTTATTGATCAGATTTTACCAGATTTTTATCTCTGTGTTATCACCGGGCAAGTGTAGGTTCATACCCACTTGTTCTAACTATGCAATTACAGCAATAGAAAGGTTTGGAGTTTTTAAGGGGTTATACCTGTCTATATATAGGATTTTAAGATGTAATCCTTTTAACCCTGGCGGATATGACCCTGTACCGGAAAAGAAAGAAAAACCTTAGGTTTTTATATAAACTGAGAATAAGGGGGAAAAAACTTGTTAGATTTTATTGCACGGCCGTTGGGTATGCTATTGAAGTTGGTTTTTGACTTTGTAGGTAGTTATGGTTACTCAATCATCATATTTACAATTATCACAAAGATTTTACTTCTTCCAATTAATATAAAACAAGTAGAGTCTACAAAGAGAATGAATGAAATTAATCCTAAGATGAAGGAAATACAGGAGAAATATAAAAACGACAAAGAAAAAATGAACCAAAAACTTATGGAGCTCTATAAGGAGCATAACTATAATCCCGCAGCAGGCTGTTTACCTGCGCTTATACAAATGCCGATTTTGTTTGCATTGTATTATGTAGTTCAAAATCCGGTAAAGTATGTTTTTTATGACCCAAAGGTTTTTGAAAGCATCTCAAAGAGCTTCTGGTGGATTACCGATCTTGGAAAAACAGAAATGGCATCAACAATAATAAGGATAGGCGGGTTCGGACTGCCGCTTCTTGCTATATTATCTGCAGCAACTACATATTTTCAGATGAAAATGATAAGTCCTCAAAAAGGAAAAGTAGATCAAAGCCAGCAGATGATGACAAATATAATGCCTATTATGTTTGGCTGGATTACCTTAAGTGTACCTGCAGGACTTGCTATATATTGGATAGTAGGTAATGTTTTCACTATAATTCAACAGTATTTCATGATGAGGCCTTTAGCAGCAGATAAGGAGGTAAAGTAGAATCATGATTGAAATAGAAAAATCCGCAAAAACCGTAGAAGAAGCTGTTCAGCTTGCGCTGGATGAGCTCAAGGTTGAAAAGGATAAAGTTGATGTTGAAATATTGGAACAACCGACGAAGGGTATATTTGGACTTATAGGCTCAAAACTTGCAAAGGTTAAAGTTGTCCTCAAAGAGGAGAAACCTGTAGAAGCAAGATCAAAGAAAGTTGAAACAAGAGAGATAAGGGTTACTGAATATACTATTGAGAAGGAAACTGCAAAAAAATTTTTGAGAGAAGTACTTGACGCAATGGACATAAAAGCAGAGATAAGGGTTAGGGATGCAAAGGAAGGATTATATATAAACCTTACCGGACCCAAAATGGGCGTCATCATTGGCAGGAGAGGGCAGACGCTTGATTCTCTTCAGTATCTGGTGAGTCTTGTAGTCAATAAGGATAAGGACAGAGAAAACTATGTAAAGATTATTCTTGATACTGAAGACTATAGAAGGAAGAGGGAAGAGACCCTGAACAGACTGGCAAACAGACTTGCAGAAAGCGTTAAGAAGACCGGGAAAAGGGTTGAGCTTGAACCAATGAACCCATACGAGAGAAGGATAATACATTCAGCATTGCAGAACTACGAAGATGTGACGACATACAGCGAAGGAGAAGAACCCTTCAGAAAAGTAATAATTTCACGCAAGTAAGTAATGAAAACCCAGTATGAAAATACTGGGTTTATATATATGTATAGATTTTAATCCAAAGATAGAATATAGTAAAATAAGGATATGGTACAGCTCTGCAAAGGAGAAGATAATAAAAAATGGAACGAACGATAGCTGCTATTGCCACTGCTCCTGGAGAAGCAGGGATAGGAATTGTAAGGATCAGTGGAGATCGATCGATCGAAATACTAGAGAAGGTATTTAAGCCCAAAAAGAATATAAACATCACCGAGATACCGTCAAGGACGGTTACATATGGCCATGCAGTAGATGAGAATGGAAGAGTGCTTGACGAAGTACTCGTTATTATTATGAAAAGGCCTTATTCATATACCACGGAAGACGTGGTGGAGATACATTGCCACGGGGGAATCATACCGGTAAAGAGGATAATGGAGCAGGTTCTGAAAAACGGTGCATATCTGGCCGAGCCGGGAGAGTTTACAAAACGTGCATTCTTAAATGGAAGAATAGACCTGGCCCAGGCGGAAGCGGTTATAGATGTCATAACATCAAAAACGGAAAGCGGCTTGAATGCAGCGCTAAATCAGCTTGAAGGCGAGCTTTCGGTTGAAATAAAGAAGATTATGGAAAAGCTTTTGTCTATGCTTGCACATATTGAAGCATCCATTGACTTTCCAGAACATGATATAGAAGAAGTGACCCTGAACAGAATAACAGATATGCTCAAAGATGCAGAAAAAGCAATAGTAAGTTTAATCGATACCTTTGGTGAAGGGAAAATTATAAGGGACGGGCTCAGCACAGCAATTATCGGACGGCCTAATGTAGGCAAGTCCTCTCTGCTTAATGTGCTTTTGAAGGAAAACAGAGCTATAGTTACAGAAGTGCCGGGAACGACCAGGGATATAATAGAGGAATATTTGAGCATAGGCGGGGTATTGGTAAGATTGATTGATACTGCGGGTATAAGAGAAACAGAGGATGTTGTAGAGAAAATAGGAGTGCAGCGAACAAAGGAAGCTATTAATAGGGCTGAATTGATTGTGCTTGTAATAGATGCTTCAAAAGAGCTGCAGCATGAGGATAAAGCAATCATTAGTCTGGTAGAAGGAAAAAGGGTAATAGTAGCTCTAAACAAGATAGATTTAGGGATTAAATGCGATAGGTCGAGCCTGGAGAGAATGTTTGGCAGCGGGAGCCTCATCGAGATGTCGGTAAAAAACAAGCTGGGGATAGATAAGCTCGAAGAATACATAAATAATATGGTATTTCAAGGAAAGCTAAGTATAAAGAAGAATATGCTGGTAACAAATATAAGGCACAAGGACTTACTGGACAAAGCAAGGGAAAGCATAAAACGCGCGTTGGAATCCCTGAAAGGAGGAATCCCGGTGGACCTGGTTTCAGTGGATATAAAGGATGCCTGGAATAATCTTGGGGCAATTACCGGTGATACGGTTGAAGAAGATATTATCAATGAGATATTCAGCAAATTCTGCATTGGTAAATAGAGGTGGTACAATGGAATACTTTGCCGGAGAATATGATGTAGTTGTAATTGGAGCGGGCCACGCAGGATGTGAAGCTGCTTTGGCATGTGCCAGATTAGGAATGAAGACGCTGGTTACTGCCATAAATCTGGACAG
Source organism: Caulobacteraceae bacterium (assembly GCA_050261415.1). Lineage (GTDB taxonomy): Bacteria > Bacillota > Clostridia > Lutisporales > Lutisporaceae > JBLNDG01. Next base: position 18,552 of record JBLNDG010000258.1, read on the forward strand.
TATTGCTATGATGGCTTGCAATCCTTCAATTGGAGGGCCTGCTAAGGGCAATCTTGTCAGGGAGCTTGATGCTCTTGGCGGAGAAATGGGTATAAATACCGATAAGACAATGATACAAATAAGGATGTTGAATACCAAAAAGGGACCTGCAGTAAGGGCTTTAAGAGCTCAGGTAGACAAGAAAAGATACCAGGAAAGAATGAAAAAGGTATTGGAAGAACAAGAAAACCTTCAAATAAAGCAGACCGAAATTGTTAGAATTGATGTGGAGGACGGACAGGTAACGGGTGTCGCAACAAATCTCGGAGCTGTTTACAAGTGTAAATGTGCAATACTGGCTGCGGGAGTATATCTAAAGGGTAAGATAGTAATTGGAGAAGTAAGTTATGACGGAGGGCCAAACGGCTTATTCCCTGCAATGAAGCTCTCTGACAGTCTTAAGGAACATGGAGTAACACTAATGCGGTTTAAGACAGGGACCCCTGCCAGGATAGACGGAAAAACGGTAGATTTCAGTAAAATGGCGGAACAGACAGGGGACCATGATATCAATACCTTTTCTTTTTTAACCGGAGATATGGATTTGCATCAACTGTCATGTTACCTTACATATACAAATCCTGAAACCCATGAAATAATAAAAAAGAATATACATAGATCACCTCTATATTCAGGTGACATAACAGGAGTTGGACCAAGGTATTGCCCTTCGATAGAGACAAAAATAATTTCATTCCCGGACAAGGATGAGCATCAGATATTTATAGAACCGGAGGGACTGAGTACTAAAGAGATGTATGTACAGGGAATGTCTTCAAGCCTTCCTGAAGATGTGCAGCTGAATGTGCTTCATAGCGTGCCGGGCTTGGAGAATTGCCATGTAATGAGGACAGCATATGCAATTGAATACGATTGTATAGACCCGATGCAGCTGCAGCTAAGCTTGGAGCACAAGAAAATTTCAGGATTGTTTTTTGCTGGCCAAATAAATGGAACATCGGGATACGAAGAGGCAGCGGCACAAGGTATCATTGCGGGGATAAATGCGGCTATGAAATTAAAAGGGAAAGATCCTCTGATACTGGATAGGTCTGAGGCATATATCGGGGTACTGATTGATGACCTGGTAACGAAGGGTACCAATGAGCCGTACAGGATGATGACCTCGAGGTCGGAATACAGGCTGATATTGCGGCAGGACAATGCGGATTTGAGATTGACACAAATAGGATATGACATTGGGCTTGTAAGTGAAGAGAGGTATGAAAGGTTCAAATCGAAGAAAGAGAAGATAGAAAAAGAAATTGAAAGACTGAAGAAGAAGATTATTTCTCAGACAGAAAGAGTAAAAGCATATCTGACCGAAAGTAACAGCTCGGAGATAAAAGGCGGGATAAGCCTGTATGAGCTTTTAAGACGGCCTGAGATTACTTACAGCTCTCTTAAGGAAATAGATGAGGAAATGCCTGATTTGGATAGGGAAACTGCAGAACAGGTGGAAATACAGATAAAATATGAGGGGTATATAAAGAGGCAGCTTTTACAGGCTGAGCAATTCAAAAAACTTGAGAATAAGAAAATACCAAGTGGTATTGAATATGCAAATATTAAGGGTATTTCTCTTGAAGCAAGACAGAAGCTTGGAGAAGTGAAACCTGCAAATCTGGGTCAGGCTTCAAGGATATCGGGAGTTTCACCTGCTGATGTTTCGGTACTTATGGTATATATTGAACAACTGAGAAGGGAGAAAAGGGGTGAATATTCTGGACAGTAGGGATATATTGTTTGAAGGTTTGAAGGAGCTTGGAATTGAGGGCACAGAGGATAAATTGGAGCGATTTGTGGCTTTCAAGGATATTATGCTGGAATGGAATGAGAATATTAACCTTACTGCAATAACCGAAGAGAAAGAGGTTTATATAAAACACTTTCTGGATTCAGCCACATGCGTTGCAAGCGGATACATAAAAGAAGGAATGAAGGTTATTGATGTCGGAACAGGAGCCGGCTTCCCCGGAGTACCGGTGAAAATACTTATGGGCGGAGTAGACATTACTTTGTTGGACTCTTTGAATAAAAGGATCAACTATCTTAAGGATGCAATTACAAAATTGAATCTTAAGGGTGTAGAACTTGTGCATGGTAGGGCTGAAGAAGCAGGCGCAAACAAGCTTTATAGGGAAAAATATGATATAGTTCTTTCAAGAGCAGTTGCTTCAATGGATGTTTTATGTGAATACTGCCTGCCATTTGCTCGTGTAGGAGGATACTTCCTATGCCAGAAAGGTCCTGATATAAAGGAAGAACTTCAGGAAGCGGAGAGGGCATTAGAAGTACTGGGTGGTGAAATAGCTGAAATTAAACAGTATTCACTTCCATTCAGTGATATAACACATAATATAATTGTAATTAAGAAGGTTGTACAAACTCCGACAAAATATCCAAGAAAGCCAGGTAAACCATCAGCAAACCCATTAAAATAGAATAAAAAACAGAAATTTGTAGGAAAAAAATCAAGGGAAATCAAGGAAAACAGCCACTTTCTCAGGAGGAAGTTGCGGGGTTATGGCGAATAAATAAAATATAATCTGTATGGCAAGGAGAGGAATGAGAATATTGAATGACAATAAGGCTATAATCAATATACCAATTGAAAAAATAGCTCCAAATCCTTATCAGCCTAGAAAAGAATTCAGTACTTCGTCTCTTGAGGAGTTATCGGCATCCATAAAAGAATATGGGGTATTGCAGCCGATTAATGTTAGAAAAATTGGAGACAACGGTTATGAGTTGATCTCAGGGGAGAGAAGGCTCCGTGCATCTAAGCTTGCAGGCATAGATTACGTTCCGGCCATAGTAATTGAAGTTGTTGAGCAGGATTCAGCAGTTATTGCATTGATAGAGAATTTGCAAAGGGAAGATTTAAACTTTATTGAAGAAGCAGAAGGTTATCATAATTTGATTAACGATCACGGAATGACCCAGGAGGAATTGGCAAAAAAGGTGGGAAAGAAGCAGTCAACAATTGCAAATAAATTGAGACTATTGAAGTTGAATGACAAAGTAAAAAAGACAATTTTGGAATATAACCTTACGGAAAGACATGCAAGAGCCCTTTTGAAGCTGCCGGAAGAGGCAATGCAAGAGAAGGCACTGCAGACTATTATAAAACGGTCATTGAATGTAAAGAAAACTGAAGAATTTATAGATAAAATGCTTGATGAAATTGCGGCAACTGTGGAAGAACCTAAAAAACTAAGAATAAAGGGAAAAATGCACTATAACATATACATAAATACAATAAAGAATGCATGTAAAGAAATAATAAAAACGGGTTATAATGTGGAGTACGGACAGGTTGACAAGGGAGAATATATAGAGGTAACAGTAAAAATTCCCAAAAATATATAAGAATAATAGAACATATAACTTTTTAGTTATATGTTTTTTATAATGCATAGGAAAGCATAAATTTCCTTAATGTTACACTTTCCGTTAAATGCATTTCATAAAAGGCTTCCTTGATCGTTAAGATGCTTTAATAGGAGCTTTTTTTATTTGAAAATTTATATATTAAATTTTACCGGTAAGAATCAATAGTCCCATAATAATAAATAAAACACCGGCACTGTTTTGTATAAAATGTGGAGGCACAAACTTTGTAATATAGGCACCTGCGAAGACCCCTATGAAGGATGAACACACCAGTGCCAAGCTTGAACCGATAAATACAGAAAATAGAGAGTTTGATTTAGCTGATAGAAGCATAGTTGCCAGCTGGGTTTTATCACCAAGTTCGGCAATAAATACAAGGAAAAAGGTGTAAATAATAGCTTTTAACATTTTGGTCCCCCTTAATCTACGGTATTTAAACAGTAGGCTGCGAGTGTATTCTTTAAAATGGAATGCGGTTTTGATATAGTATAAATAGAAGAATTTTGTAGAATTGGTGTATGTACAATATATATTTATTCGATATAGCTTTAATATATTAATAGTTTATTATATTATTAATAGTAGTAATATATGATGGATGAAACGAATATACGAGTTCAAACATAGTACTATGTGTGAGGTGTATGTAATGTCAAAATCAATTGCTGTCTTTAACCAGAAGGGTGGAGTTGGAAAAACGACTACGGTTGTAAACTTATCTGCATGTCTTGCAAGCAAAGGGAAAAGGGTTCTTATGATAGATATTGATCCTCAAGGCAACACATCGAGTGGAATAGGAATAGATAAAAACAACCTGCAGTATTCGATTTACGATGTTCTGATTAATGGTGTAAACCCTGCTGAGTGTGTTATAGAGACAAGTCATGAGAATTTGTGCATACTCCCATCAAGCGTTCAGCTGGCAGGTGCGGAGATAGAGCTGACCGCTGTCAATAAGCGAGAACTGAAGCTTAGAGAATGTATTGATAGTATAAAGGCACAATTCGATTATATTTTTATTGACTGTCCGCCATCACTTGGTCTTCTGTCAATAAATGCCTTATCTGCGGTAGATAGTGTGTTGATACCTATACAGTGTGAATACTATGCCCTTGAAGGAGTCAGCCAGCTTATGAATACAATAAAGCTGGTAAAGAAAAATCTTAATACAGAGCTTGATATTGAAGGCGTAGTTCTTAGTATGTTTGACGGAAGGACCAACTTATCGATTCAGGTTGTAGATGAGGTGAAGAAATATTTCAGGGGTAAGGTATATACAACAATGATACCGAGAAATGTAAGGCTAGCAGAAGCACCCAGCTTTGGCATGTCAATCATACAATATGATGCCAAGTCAAAGGGGGCGGAAGCATATCTGGAACTGGCAGACGAGTTTATAGAATTAAGTGAGGATGTGATATAGATGATTAATAAAAGAGGTCTGGGGAAGGGACTTGGAGCATTAATCCCAGAAGTAGATGAACAGGTAGGCAACTCTGTAATAGAACTGAAAATTACAGAAGTAGAGCCTAATGACAAACAGCCGAGAAAGGCTTTTGATGATCAAAGGCTTACGGATTTATCTGAATCGATAAAAGAACACGGTGTTGTGCAGCCAATAATAGTAAGAAAAGTAGGCAACGGATATCAGATTATTGCAGGGGAAAGACGCTGGAGAGCTTCAAGGCTCGCCGGCAGAAAAACTATTCCGGCGATAGTTAAGGAATGCAGCAATGTGGAAGTTATGGAAATTGCACTGATAGAGAATCTGCAAAGGGAAGATTTGAATTCAATTGAAGAAGCTCATGCATATAAAAGTCTGATTGATGAATATAATATGACTCAGGAAGAAATTGCTCAGAGAATAGGAAAAAGCAGACCGGCAATTGCGAATTCTCTGAGACTGCTGCAGCTGCCCCATACAATAAAAGATATGATTGCAGCAGGTAAAATTACTCAAGGCCATGCGAGAGCGCTGCTTGCAATTGAAAATGAAAGAAAGATGCTTGAAGTAGCAGAAAAAATAGTAAACCAGCAGCTTAATGTAAGGCAAATAGAAAAATTAGCCAAGGAAACAAAACAGGCAGTTAAGAAAAATAATGAGCTTGGACAGGAGCAGCTTGAAGTAAAACAGATAGAGGAAAGGTTGAAATCAGTACTCGGTACAAAAGTAACAATTCAACATAAAAAAAACAAAGGTAAAATTGAAATAGAATATTACAGTAATGAAGAACTGGATAGAATTCTTGATATACTGGAAAAATAAGGGCGTTTTTAAATCGGATTAAATCAATTATTTTTGACTCCGTAAAGTGTTTATACTTCCGCCAGAAAAAATTAAACATGCGGCTTATAAATGAGTTTAAATAGGGGGGTTGTAAAATTGCAGCAATATATTTTGAGTTCTTTTGTTGCTAAAGGAATTGGGGGTAACAAAGCTGCAGTAGTTTTTGATGATAAGGGATTAAATGAAGCAGAAATGAAAAAAATAGCAAAAGCAAATAATTTTTCTGAGACTGCCTTTATCGATTTCAGAAACAGCAGCGACTCAAAGTTCATTATAAAATATTTTACACCGGAAGAGGAAGTTGATATCTGCGGGCATGCAGCACTTGCATCTTTTCAAGTCTTAAGGCAACTTGGATACGTGAAAGGAAAAACAGTATATCATAAAACAAAAGCTGGAGAGCTGAAGATAATTATTAATTTCGATATTATATTAATAGAAATGAAAAAACCTGAGTTAGTTATGCAGTTGCCTGTTGAGGTAATTCACAAGATTATTGACATTGGAAAAGGAAAGATAGTAAGGAACAAGAACGGAATGATGGATGTTATATCGACAGGATTGAAGGATATAATTCTGGAAGTCGATAGTCTGGAGACACTAAAGAATATTATCGTTAAGAGGGAAGAAATGATTAAATTCTGCCAGGATAATGATTTGATCGGAATGCATGTTGTTTCACGTGAAACAATTGATAACGATTCAGATTTTAGCTGCAGAAATTTTGCCCCTGCTGTTGGAATTGATGAGGAGAGTGCTACAGGAACCTCAAATGCATCAATGCTTTATTATATGATGAGGAATAACAGAAGTTTTGATTACAGTAAGATATATAAAGTAGAACAGGGTTATTTTATGAACAGCCCAAGCAACATATATGTTAAGGCAGAAGAAGATTCAGGAAGTATTTTCGTAGGCGGCACTGCGAAAATAGAAAACATGGAAGAATTAGAAATATAATGTTTTACGTGAAACAGAGGTGTAATAGTTGATATATTTAGACAATGCAGCAACGACCTACCCAAAACCTGAGCAAGTTTACACGGCGGTAGACGAATGCCTGAGAAAATATTGTGCTAACCCCGGCAGAGGGGGGCATAAGCTTTCGCTACAGGCATCCAGGGTTATACTAGAAGCAAGAGAACTGGTAGCAGAACTATTTAAAATAAATAGTCCTGATAGAGTAGTGTTTACTAATAATGCTACAGACTCCTTAAATCTTGCACTTAAGGGTTATCTTAAAGATGGTGACCATGTAATTACAACAAGTATGGAACATAACTCAATGCTCAGACCGCTTAAATCCTTGGAATCATTAGGTGTAGATACAACAATTGTGCAATGCAGCGAAACAGGCGAAGTAGATATAAAGGACATAGAAAAAGAGATAAGAGGAAATACAACATTAATTGCAGTAACACATGCGTCCAATGTAATAGGTACAATAATGCCAATAGCAGAAATTGGTGCTTTGGCAAAGCGTAATAATTTGGTTTTTCTGGTAGATGCAGCCCAGACAGCGGGAGTATATGATATTGATGTGGATGGTATGAATATTGACCTTCTTGCTTTTGCCGGGCATAAAAGTCTGCTGGGTCCGCAGGGCACAGGCGGTCTGTATATAAGGGAAGGAATTGAACTTCATCCGATGAAGGAAGGTGGAACAGGCAGTAAATCAGAATCCCTGTACCAACCAGAAATATTACCTGACAGGTATGAAAGCGGTACTCCCAATACACCTGGAATTTCAGGCCTTTGTGCGGGTTTAAAGTTTATTAAGGAGACAGGTATAGAAAAAATAAGAAAGCATGAAGTAGAATTATGCAGTATTTTTCTTGAAGAGCTGGGGAAGTTGAATGGTATAAAAATATACGGCACAAAGGATGTAAATAAGCAGGCTCCGGTAGTATCGATAAACATAGGTGATGCAGGCTCCTCAGAAATCAGTTATATATTGGACGAAGCCTTTGACATCGCAACCAGACCAGGACTGCATTGTGCTCCGATGGCACATAAGACGATAAACACTCTTGAACAAGGTACAGTCAGATTCAGTATGGGGTATTTCAATACGGTAGAAGATATAAAAGCTGCTGTTGCAGCACTTGACAAAATTATGAAGGAACTTTAGGAGAGTTGAAAATGAGTATATTTGATAATATTTTATCCACTTATAACAATGCAATCATATTAACTGTATTAGCATTATTATTGATCAGTATAATATGGAATGTAATAATAACAATAAAGTTGTCCTCCCTGAGTAGAAAGTATAAGAAATTTATGAGAGGTTCTTCCGGTAAGAACTTTGAAACAATGCTCACTGATCAAATTGGAAGCATAGAATCAGCCATAGAGCGTGTTAATATAATGAATGATGACCTTGTAAGCATGAAAAACCAGGTGGATAAATGTATTCAGAAATGCAATATAATCAGATACAATGCCTTTAGTGATACAGGAAGCGACTTAAGCTTTTCAATAGCAATGCTTGATAATTTTAATGACGGTTTTTTAATCACAGGGATATATGGCAGGAATGAATCGTTTACTTACGCAAAACCGGTTATAAAGGGAACTTCAAAGTATCCTCTGTCAGTTGAAGAGGAAATGGTTCTCAACAGGAGCATAAAAAGTAAAACTAATGTCTGAAATACAGATGTTGCAGAACATATAGAATAAAAACAGCACCTTCAAAAGATACTAATCAAAGGAGGTGCTGTTTTTATGAATATTGCTATACAGCGCGGATTGGACAGCTTAAAAAATGAGCTTGAAAGCAGAGGCTATAGTGTGTTTTACATTGGCGACAATAAAATGGCGGACGCAGTACTATATAAAGATATAGATACACATCCCTATTATGATGTTAACAATATTCCTTCGGCTGCTGCCTCTTCCATAGACGGTCATGCTTCCTATGGGGCTTTGCTGTTGAATGTAACTAACAAAACACTGGATGAGATTTTGCTTATACTTGAAAGGCGTGTATATAGCCCGCTATTATAAGGTCCGCAAAGTGACTGCCTTACTTCTACATATATAAGGGATCACATAATATCTAACCATGTACTTATACATTTTGGAGAAAGGCAGTCCTATATGTATCACATATCAAGTCTGTCAGTATTTTCTAATACTTTGCATACTCCCATACCGGAGAACCACATATCTTTGATATTACCATTCAATCAATGCAACAAAAACCACATATACTTCGTCAAAATATTACATTGTAATGTAAAATATGATAAAACAGCTTCCGAAATTATGGTATAATAATAATCAGTAGATTTCTATTCTATACTAAATACTTCTCGCTTTATATTAACTCCAACACTTTATCATGTTGAAGTTTGTGCTTTTCACGTTGAGGTATTAATTTTCTATGCTTTTAATTCGATAAAGTAAATAAGTGGAAATATAAGTAACAAAGGTGTGTTTGTATGTTTTTAACTGATACATATGCCAGTATGTTGTTTCTTATTATACTATGCTTTTCATTTTTGAATTTTATGCTGGTCATGAGTTTAAGCAAGGGTACCTCTTTGTTTAAGCTATTAGGTATGACCTTTTTTAACCCATTCCTTCTGAACTGTCACGTACTTTTCCTGGAAGACAAGATACCTCCGGTAGGAATTCTTTCGTTGTCTGAGTTTACGCTTGCTTTAGGAATACTTATCACTTTTATACAGCCCAATAATGTCAAGAGCTTTAAACGTAAAGCTGCTTTTATAATATCAGTACCATTATTATTGGCAGTAATTATCAGCCATTTCGGAGGATTTGTTTTCATGTCACTTCCTGTAACTGTTCAAACTGTGTTGGTGTCTGTTGTTATTGTAGGGACAATAGTTTTAATAAACAGTCATGGGTATAATGAAATCCGACTTATGACTTCGTTGGTTCTATGGTTGATAAGCGTACTGCTCAGGCTGTTTGAACCTCAAATGTATATGAAGCAAGTAATTACTATATTCAAACTGGCCGCATTTGCATCTTTCTTCTATTACTTCTACAGTGCCATATACAACGGGTTTATATCAAAAATCTCTGAGTCGGTTAAATTGAAAGAGTCCATGGAGAAATCCCTTAACCTTGAGGTAAAGAGAAGGGTGTTTGAAATAGAGCGTTCCAATGAAAGATTGTTGGAAATTTCCAAGACAGACCTTTTAACAAAAGCCTTCAACAAAATTACCATACTCAATATAATTGAAAGACTTATAAATTCAAAAAAGGAAGGCACATTTTCCATACTCATGTTTGATATAGATAATTTTAAAACAATAAATGATTCGTTAGGACATGTTACGGGAGATCTCTGCCTTAAAACGCTGGCACAGGTTGCCTCTGGGAATATAAGGGAAGTGGATTTCTTAGGACGGTATGGCGGTGATGAATTCATAATCGTATTGCCGTCACTTACGACCAACGAAGCAAAATATGTTGCTGAACGCTTCCAGAATAAGGTAAACGAAATGAGCAATCCTAAACTTACTGTATCAATCGGTATAGCTACATATCCTCAGGATGGGCACACTGTCAAAGAGCTAATCTCAGCAGCTGACATGGGCCTCTATAAATCTAAAAGCAGAGGTAAAAATGCGATATCACACATATCACTTTTTTAACAATATAAATCAACTTTCGCAGGACAAAACAGTTAGTTTCACCTTGATAAAATCAGGTAATGAGGAGACAAAGTAATCCAAGAACTCACCGATAGTCTCCTTTGTAAGAAACAGTTTGTCCTGCAAAG
>JBLNDG010000259.1:0-46206 GCA_050261415.1 Caulobacteraceae bacterium
CGGTGTCAGAACTGCATGATTATTCTTGAGCAGATTGACTATTTCTTCTTTGATAGCAACATTCCACTGTTCGCCAACTGCATCAAAGCGCTGGCGCATAATGGAACAAGAAGGTACTTTGCGTAATTGCAATGCCTGTTTGAAAAAGTCATCTTTTCTGAACTGCTCAATACTTTCGTAATCGCTTTTACCCTGACAAAGCAGGCCAATATAAGAGAAAGCTACATCGGCATGAAAAAAAAACTTATGGTGCCAGACACCGGAATTATCCAGTTATTAGTGTTATGCTATAAAATAAATGGATAAGTTTGAAGCCTGGCATAAGTGGCATTATTATTGAAGTTTCAAAGATCAAGCACCTAGTGTTTGGTTAAAAAACCCAAACAATCGTTTGTCGCAGGGATACTATAGTTATTTTGAATACCATAATATTCCTGAACATAACAAGTTTAAGTTAGCACAACGAGTTAAATTAAAGTAAAATGAAAGGGGTTTAGGCTCATGTTTGGCTATCAACCCCTTATTTTGTATAATTATTTTTTGCGTTGCATATTTATTTCCTGCCTATCGTTTTTCGGAGGTTTTCCTGGCACTGTGAATTCCTTTTTTGTCATAAATAAATACCTCCAGATAGATATATTGTCATATACCAACCTAGAGGTATTCTCATATCACTATTAATAGCAATGAAGATTGCTCATCTGATTAAATCTTCAAAGCGTTTAATCATTAAGATATTCCAAGTATTTTTCGTTTTTGACCTTTATTTGAGTTTTGCTTTCAAAATCTTTCATGTAGTTGTTAATATAATCCTTATACTGTTTTGATGTATCCTTGGTGTGTACTTTGACTTTTGGCAATTCCCCTCTATTGACAGCCTCATCAGTTATACCCTTCTTAACCAATTCTGCAGCCAAATATCTCTGAGTCTCATACACGTGATATTCGTTCCAGTACTGGTCTTCGGTCAGGCCAAGAGCATCAATGTAGAGGTTCATGTTATCAAGAGCATTTGGATCTTGTTTTACAGCTTCCCATTCTTCAAGTGAAGCCTTCTTTGCCTCTTCAAATGTTGGAACTAAGTTAAGCTCTTCCGCTTTTTTGTATAATGCTCTATTCTTTATTAACTCCTTAATTACGGCCTTATAGGCAGTTTTTTCATCCATGGAGCTCACCGCCATCATTTGATTCTTTTGAAGCTCAATCTCACCGTTTGTTATTCCGGCGCCATTAACCTCAATTGCAATTGCATTATCTTCTTCAGTTGGGTTGAAATTCTTTTTCAATTCTGCAGCTTTTAAAATGTCATTAATACTTAAGCTAGTATGACTATTTGCAGCGTTTATAAGTAGTCCCGAAAAAATAACTGAGAGTATGATAAGCGGAATTATCAGTTTCTTCTTTGACAGCATTATTATATCCCTCCTAGAAAGTTTTTGTAAGTGTATTTGACCAGCTACCTACTGCTGCCCAACCGTCATTATTGAACATAAAATTCACTTGGACCTTTCCTTCTTTTATATTTGAGAAACTTACGCCTGATGCAATACCTCCTTGATCATATATATATATTGGTGATGGTAAAATGTAATCTCGGATTAATTCGTCAAGAGTGTAATATTTAGCTATCTGTGAACTATCAGCATATACTGTTAAAGCTGTCATGAAATACTCACCGGTCCCATAATCATAATTAGGAGATTGTATGTATACTAGAACATCATGCTCGCTAATAGTTTTATTTGAAGTTCCAGTAACTAAATTTCCAACATAGTTACTTGTTATTCCCCAATTCTTATATCCATAATCGGTACACCATGCTTGAAAAACTTTATAATTGCTAGCACTAATATCACTAGCAAACGCAACTATTACTGTGGAAAAACACAAAGCGATCACTAATAAGCATAATAGAGTTTTCTTCATGATTTCTCTCCTTTTCTTTTTTAATCTAGCTTATGTAATAACCATTATAAAAAATACTTGTCTTAAGTTCAGTTTCAATACAGTTATAACATTACATGGAAAATAAAACCAACAAGTCCAATTATTTACAGATATGTCATCTAAAGTTTACGATACTAGATACATTTTATCAAGTAAATTCATTCGACATAAATTCTCTATTAATTACATATTTCTATAATTCACTATAAGCTTGAACAGTAAATTATATAAATTAAAATTTGCCAAAGTCTGCTAAATTACTAGATTAAAACTTTATTGTGTCTAGAATCTTTAATCATATCACAAAGAAAAAAGCAGATGCAGAATGAAAATAAAGTTGAAAATCATCCAGACTAACTTATGTCATGGTTATAATGCGAGGGAGAAGTGAGGTGCGCCCCAAAAGAAGAACCGCATTGATCCGGAAAAGCAGCGAAGGTACTGAACCAGAGGGTTTCTGCAATGAACTTAAAGCTTGTGTTGAAATTGTATTCAGTCTATAATAAGCATATGCATTATGCTTATATTTTTTTTGAAATTATCCCGATAATATATACAAAGGACGAGGTGTGCAAATGGCCATAAGAATCAAGTATGACGATAAGGAAAAAGAAAGACTCCATAAAATGACCGAGTTTGAGAGAGAATGCTACAAAAATGGATACAGAATCGTAGCAGGCGTGGACGAAGCAGGCAGGGGGCCACTGGCAGGTCCGGTAGTTGCAGGGGCAGTCATACTGGGAGAGGGAACCCTTATCCCGGGAGTGAATGATTCTAAAAAGCTGTCGGAAGCAAAAAGGGAATACTTGTATGATGAGATAAAAGCAAAAGCCCTGAGTGTCGGGGTCGGCATTGTTGATGAGAAAGTAATAGACGAAATCAACATATTGAATGCTACTTACCTTGCCATGCAGAAAGCTTTGGAAGCTCTTTCCGTGAAACCGGAGTACATATTGCTTGACGCAGTTACGTTAAAAGCTGTTGATATTCCACAAAAAGGAATAATAAAGGGGGATAGCCTGAGCCTTTCGATAGCGGCGGCTTCCATTATTGCAAAGGTGGAGAGGGACAGGATAATTTCAAGCTATGACGAGTTGTATCCGGAGTTTTGCTTCAGCAAGCACAAGGGCTATGGAACCAGGGAGCATATTGAATGCATTAAAAAGTACGGGCTCTTGCCGATACACAGGAAGACCTTTACGAGAAACCTGTAATGAGGTGTTACAATGAGGATAGATTCTGCAAGTATTATATCAATCAGACCGGAGCTTCTGGAACTGGTTAAAAACCTGGAAGCCGGCGATGTTTTGAAGGGAAGGGTACTGGAAGCCCTTAAGGACTCCATTACTATAAAAACATCAGGGGGCCAGGTTTTTACCGCTGCATTGCTCAATGAAGCTGAAATACAGAAGGGCGCTTTTGTGGAGCTTACCATAAACAATGTGTCTGACGGGAAGATTTATGCTGAGCTTAAGACGGATAGAGCCGTTCCTGATTTGAATGAGAAGATAAGCGATGCCCTTAAGCAGCTAAGCTTTCCGGTTAACGAAAAGACGCTAGAAGCAGGAAAAATGCTGATAAAATATAATCTTCCTCTGAACAGGGAGACCATGACCAAGATGCTTAGCATCCAAAACAGTGTTGCTAAGTTGAGTGAATCCCGGGAGGGCAAGATTGGATTGCTTCTTTCGGGCATGAATATAAAGGATGCGCCGGTAGAGGTTCTGAATAAAATAGTTATGCATGCAGAACCAGAAGTGCGTGAGGTACTAAAGCAGGTACAAGCATCCGTAGAACAGCCGGAACAGCAGACAGTAGACAAAAGTGCAGCCAATATAAAGTCCCCGGAGAAGGTGCAGGAAGTTGAAGTTAACCTGCCTGCGGGGCGTGCGGTTGCCGAGAATGTAGAAAATAAAGTAGAGGAAGGAAATACACCGTTAATGGCTAAGACGGATGAGAAAACCGGAGAGCAGAAGACGGAAGCAAAGGGATTCCCCGTAGAAATACAAGTTCTGGCAAAGGATGGGCTGGAAGCTGATACGGTAAAGGTGTTGAGCAAACTTGGTGTTGACCTTAGTGATGAGGTGAAGCAGCTGTCAAAGCAGGTTGAGAGCCTTCTATCCGTGCTAAAGGATGTGGATACTGAAGCCCTTACCTTCCTTATGTCAAAGAGTATGGAAATAACGCCGGGCAATATCGGTTTGATTGTAAGGCATTTGAAGAATGCCGACAAGATTTCCGACTTCCTGGGGAAGCTGCAGGAGCAGATAGGCGTTAGCGGCAATCCTGAGCTTAAAGGGATAAAGGAAAGCATAAGGAAGGTATTTTTAAGGCCTGTAGATATTAAGGACGGAGAAGAGATAAAAGAGCAGTACCGTGATATGGTAAGGCTGGGAGAGAAGCTTGAAAGTCTTTTGGATGGAAGCAGCTTCAAAAATGACGATACTAAAGAAATGCTTGCAAATCTTAAGGATAATATTGATTTTATAAGGAATATAAACCAATACAGCAATTACCTCCAGATCCCCCTGATGATGAATGAAAACTCTGCAACTGCCAAACTCTACGTTTTTAAAGGGGGAAAAAGAAGCAGGAATATTGACCCGCAAAATGCAACAATTCTGGTGGCACTGGATTTGCAAAATGCCGGACATATAGAAAGCCTTATAGGCTTACAGGGCAATAATGTGAATATTACTTTCAGAACTGAAGATAAAAGGACAGGGGATATCATTAGGAAAGAAGCCGCAAGTCTGGCTGAGTCCCTGCAGGCAAAGGGATATACCCTAAGCCCCGTAAAGGTCATAAATAATGAGCAGGCATTCAATCTATTTGCTCTTGAAGAGGTAATAAACGAAAACAACGCTGATAGAATACACTTTGATATGAGGGTATAGTATGAAAAGCAAGATAAAAAAAGCAGCGGCGCTAAATTATGATACCGCTGATGCAGCCCCGAGGATTACTGCTCTGGGCAAGGGAGAAATTGCAGAACGTATAATAAAAACAGCAATGGAAAACAATGTACCTGTATTTGAAAACAGCGAACTGGTGGAAACTCTGACGAAGCTTGAAATTGGCGACCAGATACCTCCGGAGTTTTATACCGTCGTGGCTGAAATTCTTGTTTTTATTTCAAAGATAGATAGGATAAAGGGTGAGACACATGGGGAAAAATAAGCTGCTTGGAGCCTATGGAGAGGATACTGCGTGCAAATATCTTGAAAACTCAGGCTACAGGGTGCTGGAGAGAAATTTCAGCTGCAGGACGGGAGAAATTGATATAATTGCAGCTCAGGGTGATACTATAGTTTTTATTGAAGTAAAGACACGGACAAGCGACCGCTTCGGAATGCCGTCGGAAGCCGTGAGTACCTCAAAACAGCAGAAGCTTGTGAAGACGGCCCTCTTTTACATGCAGAGCAGGAAGCTTTTTGATTATATGAGCAGGTTTGATGTATTGGAAGTCTTTGTTGATGAGGATTTGGGCAGCCGGGTAAACCTTATAAAAGATGCATTCCAGTATTCAGGAAGGTACGGTTATTAACAGAAAGGGGCATACAGTAAATTATGTTACTGAATAATTCATTGGCAATATCCCATGAACTGGTTTCAAAAGTGGTGCGCGAAGGGGACATAGTAGTAGACGCCACTATGGGGAATGGGAATGACACAGTTTTTCTGGCGGAACTGGTAGGGGAGTCAGGAAAGGTTTACTCCTTTGATATACAGCAGTGCGCATTGGAAGCTACGGCAAAAAGGGTTGACGCTGCAAACGTGGCCGGGAGGGTGACACTTGTTCACGATGGGCATCAGAACCTTGACAAGTATGTGCCTGAAGGTATAAAGGCAGTTATGTTCAATCTGGGCTATCTTCCGAAAGGGGACCACAGCATAGGAACACGGGCGGAAACAACTATAGAAGCAATACAGAAATCCCTTAGGCTCTTATGCATTGAAGGGATTGTAATGATAGTCATATACTATGGCGGGGACAGCGGGTTTGAGGAAAAGGATGCAGTTATGGACTTTTTGAAGACTATTGACTGCAGGAAGTATTCGGTATTGGTACACGATTTCGTAAACCAGATAAACTGTCCGCCTATTGCGGTATGCATAGAGAAATATCATTGAACAGGAGGGGTTAAAATGCCTTGGTGTCCAAAATGCAACTCAGAATACCGGGATGGTTATGAAAAATGTGAAAAATGTGGGGAGGCCCTGATTGAAAAGCCGGAGGAGGCAGTAGAAAACGTTGAATATGAAGCTATAAGAGACTGGAGTCCGCTGACCAATGTTGCTGACGAGCATGAGGCTGATCTTGTGGAGTCAATACTGCAGCCAGAGGGAATACCTGTGAGAAGGAAGCACCGGGAAGCAGGAGGTGTTATGGCAATATATATGGGTATGTCAAGGTTCGGCATTGACCTGTTTGTACCTGCTGACAAGCTGGAATTGGCTCAAGGGCTTCTGAACACGGAAACAATAGATATGCCTGAGGTTGCTCCGGAAGACGATACAGAAAAGGTTGCAAAACAGTATGAGATCAAACGGAGAAGCATAGTTTGGACTATACTGGCGTATTTGTTCTTGCCGGTTGTAATATTGATAATAATGTATTTCATAAACCGTTAGGAGTAAAATAAAAGCAGCCGCTGTATAGAAGTATCGGCTATACAGCGGCTGCTTTTATTAGTGGCATAATTATAGCAGCTGTATATAAATAATAGCAGGTATGTTAAAAAATGGTAAATAAGTCACAGAAAAATAGTACTTTAATAGCTTATTTTAAAGGCTTGAAGCTAATATAATTAAGCTATAAAGTACTATATCATTTCTCAGAGTTCAAGCTTGAGATATATTCAAGATATTCAAATCAATTCAATGGACTAAACCACATGGACCATTGCTTTTTTGCACCTTCCGGCCTGGTGTGAAAGGAGGGAAGAGTCACTATGAACCATAGCCAGAAAAAACCAAGGCAGAATATGCTCAAAGTGATTGACGCCCTAACATACACAACATTATTAAGGCTAATTCTGATAATCATTGCAGCATATATATTAGTAAACTATGCAAGGTTTACACCAAATGAAGTAATTGAACTGGTAAAATCGATACTCCACTAGAGCATGATTAGAGCAGAATGGCAGGGACACTCATGGAGGAGCCGTAAGCTGCCCAAAATCCCCAGGACAGCAAAAAAGGCTAGGCCGGCACTGTTTTCTAAGGATGCGGTGCGATGAAGTGAGTGTCCTAAAAGAAAACACCGGGTTTTTGTTCAGGTGTTATTTGTTATACTTCTTAATCAATTCCCTGACAAATATTATTTGTTCTTTGCTGCCGAAGCATCTTTTGGGCAGCACAAAAGTCTGGTCTTTTTTATCAATAAATAGTGCAAATCCATGGGAGAATTCCAATATCCTGTACATCTTTTTCCACGAGTATTCCAGGTTCCAGTTCTCAGGTTCAACTGTAAATTTTTCTTTTGTAATTATAATCTTGATTTCCTTGCCTATGAAATTATGAGTTTTTGCATCCTTATAAGCAAAAAGAAAAGTGCGCGTAAAGGGTATACTGAACAGAAAAATCACGACCAGGTTTAAGACCACTCCCTTGATTGTCGGGAGGTTCATGCCGGTGGTTGATACTGCAACATAGATGGAAAAAATTGTGCTCAAGGTATAGATGGTCACAACAAGTACTGATATTCCCGTTATAATCTTGCCCGAAAGCCTAAGATTCAGCAGTGACAAATAATATCGGAAATAGTCAAACAGCTTGAGTTTTACTTTGATTTCAAAGCTTTTTTCCTGTGTTTCTGACACTGTATCCCTCCTAATATAGGTGCGTTAAGTTAATTATATTAGATTTCACTGCCAATTAAAAGTCAATCCGGGTCTGTTTCACGTTATATTCAAGCCTCATTGTTCAGCACATTAATTTATGTTGAAGTTATTGTTTTTATAATTACTGAATAAATTATAATTGAATGAATGAATTTGGAGGTGTAACGTGAGGTTAGCATTAAATAAAAATTACCGTGCCTTGAATATAATGCTTGTCGTGCTGGTGGTAGGAATTTCACTGCTCTATACCTATGGGGGCAATACCAGTATATTGGACGTATTCTATAATAACAGCAGGGAACTGCCTATTTACTGTGTAGATACTCCTGAAAAAAAAATTGCCATTTCCTTTGATGCGGCCTGGGGTGCTGACTATACTGAGGATTTGCTTGCAATACTCAAGAAGTATAATGTAAAGACAACCTTCTTCCTTGTAGGCTTTTGGGTGGACAATTATCCCGACATGGTGAGAAGGATAGATGAAGAGGGACATGAGATAGGCAATCATTCTTCAAAACATCCGAAAATGTCGCAGCTCTCAAAGGAACAGATAATTGATGAACTGACCAAGACGTCAAACAAAATCGAGGCTATAACCAACAAAAAAGTGAAGGTATTCCGTCCGCCCTTCGGGGATTACAACAACAGGCTTATAGAAACCTCAAGAGAGCTGGGCTTGCAGGTGATACAATGGGATGTAGATTCCCTTGATTACAAGGATTACGGTACTGATGCAATAGTGAAGCGGGTGCTTTCACGGGTCAAGAACGGCTCCATTGTGCTTTTCCATAATAATGCCACTTATACGGCGAAGGCGCTTCCTGTGATTATAGAAAAGCTGCAGGAGGAGGGGTATCAGATAGTACCTGTGTCGGAACTGATTTATAAGGAGAACTATTACATAGACCACACCGGAATGCAGAAGCTATTAAGATAAGAGAACAGCCATGTATAATTTATACATGGCTGTTCCATTGTATTATATAAAGTTTACACTGTACCTCGGACACTTCTTCCCATCCTTGAACCACGAGCATTTGGGGCATTTGAGGCATTCTACAATCGGTTCGCCTTCCCTCGCATGCTTTGTCCAGTTGTGGTCGGCCATTTGTCCCTTACCTATAGCTGTAAAATCCGCCGTTCTGTTTTCTACGAGGTATGCGGCATTTTCAGGGGTCCTTATTCCATTTACAACAATCACCGGTATATTTACATGCTTTTTAATTTCGGTCCCCATATATACAATCCAATTATTCGGGAAGCCTTCCGGAGGCTGTGGGAGTTCAGGACCGGCAATACCTGCTGAAACATGCAGCAGATCTACCCCTGCCTTTTCTAGTATCTTGGCAATTTGTATGCCGTCATCCAGGGTTGGTTCATTGCCGCCCATTCTGTAGCCAATTATAAAATCGCTTCTTACTTCTTTTTTGATTCCTTCAATTATTTCCAATGCAAATCTTGCCCTGTTCGGGAGGCTGCCGCCGTACTCATCAGTTCTTCTATTTGCAATTGGGGACATGAACTGGTCTATCAGGTATTCATGGGCTCCATGCAGTTCGATACCATCAAATCCGGCTTTTTCAGCCCTTTTTGCAGCCTCAACAAAGTCTTTCTGAATACCCTTTATCTCTTCAACAGTCAGAGCACGGGCATTTACCTTATCTGTCAGCATTTCCGAAGGGGCAGCAGACTGATCTATTACTGACTTGGGGGTTTTGTAACCTGCATGGTGTATTTGCACCAAAACAACTGCACCATGCTTGTGGCAGGCATCAACAATTCTTCTCAGACCATCCAGCTGTTCATCCGACCAGATACCAAGCTGGGTGTCTGCCAGCCTTCCATCTTTGTTCACACAGGTTGCTTCCTGTATCACTAGGCCTGTGCCGCTTTTGGCTATAGTTTCATAATGCCTGATATGCCCTTTTGTAACTAAACCGTTGTCCTCTGCCCAACCAAAGCATACCATTGGTGGCAGCACGATTCGGTTCTTTATATTTCTACCTTTGATTGTAATACCTGAAAAAAGCTTGTTCATATTCTGATCTCCTTTCACTACCTGAATATATTTTGCCTTTTTTCCGTGTAAATTTCAATATATTTATAATAGTAGCAGCCATGTACAGCTAGGAATACTTTGGTGTACATACCATTATGATTCATGGTATTATGAATAATATGGCGTAAAGTGTTAATGCTGTATATTTGGGACAATTATGAATTATGGAGGAATACGATGTCAACTATTGAGCTTGTAGCACCGTGTAATTTTGCTGTGGAGTCAATACTTTCAAGGGAAATAAAGAACCTTGGCTATGAGGTGTCAAAGGTCGAAGACGGAAGAGTGACCTTTATAACCGACGAGTCCGGCATATGCAAGTCGAACCTGTGGTTGAGGACAGCAGAGAGAGTTCTTGTAAAAATAGGGGAGTTTGAGGCTGTCACTTTTGAGGAGCTTTTTGAAAATACCAAAAGGATAAAATGGAGTGACTGGATACCTAAGGATGCGGAATTTCCTGTTGCGAAGGCTTCCTCAATCAAGTCCAAGCTTTTCAGTGCTTCCGACATACAGTCCATTGTGAAGAAGGCTGTTGTGGAAAGCCTAAAAACCAGGTATAAGGTTCAATGGTTTGAAGAATCAGGTGAAAAATATCCAATTCATGTTTTCATCAATAAGGACAGAGTATCTCTTTACCTGGACACCAGCGGGCTATCCCTCCACAAAAGGGGCTACAGGGAAATTTCAAATGCAGCACCGATTAAGGAAACACTTGCAGCTGCCATGGTGCTCCTGACTCCTTGGAGAGCGGGCAGAACCTTTGTAGACCCTTTCTGCGGCTCCGGCACTATACCTATAGAAGCAGCCATGATAGGCCTTAACATGGCACCTGGGCTCAATAGGAGCTTCATATCGGAAAAATGGAGATGGGTGGGTTCAAAGCTGTGGAATACTGCGAAGGAAGAGGCGAAGCACTTACAAAACAGTGAAACGGAGCTCAGTGTCCAGGGCTATGATATTGATGAGGGAGTGCTCAAAATAGCAAGAAGGAACGCAAGTATTGCGGGGCTGGAAAACAAGCTGCATTTTCAGCGCAGGGATGTCAAAGAGCTGAGCAGTAAGGACAGCTACGGCTTTATCGTTACGAATCCGCCGTATGGGGAAAGACTATCTGATCTCAAGGCCGTTGAAAAACTCTATAAGGATATGGACAAGGCTTTTTCAAGGCTTGATACATGGTCCTTCTACATAATAACCTCTCATGAGGAGTTTGAAAGGTTTTTTGGAAGGAAGGCCGATAAGAAGAGAAAACTGTATAATGGTATGCTAAGGACGGATTTTTACCAGTTTTATGGGCCAAAACCCCCAAGAAGAATTCATGTTGAAGAGGATACTTTGTCAACAATATGATTTCCTTAATATAATGTATTAAGGGGGTGTAAGCATGGATAGGAGGTTTCTCAAACCAGTTAGATGGCTGCTGCTTTTTGAGGCATTATTTGCGGGAACATCATCAATGTCAAGAATTTTTAAAGAAACCGAGATTGAATTGGAGGACACGTTGAATCATGTTCCGAAAATGGATACAATAAAAAAATATGTCAATGCAAACAACTTCAAAGATTGGAAATTCTGAGGCCGGTTTGCGCATTAGTATTAACAGATAATAATTAAAAACTATAATCGTTTTATGTCCGTATGTACATAAAATGAGTTTTATAGGTTAAAGCTAATATATATAGTACGGCGCAGGGAACGAATAACACTGAAGACACTGAAATCCGCTGAATACACGGCAGCAAGAATAATAATTAACCGTGTGATTCCGTGGAATATCCGTGTGTACCGTGGTTACCGTACTTGTGCCCATAAGGAATACATGAGCTTAAAATATACTTTGAATTCATTGCGATTTGTTTGATGATTTGCGGGTTTTCTTCAAGTTAAGAATACAGGCAAATCTTAATTTTTCTTAAGAAGAATTTTCCCCATGTTAAAAACTTGTACATATAAACATAGGAGTTGGTAAGATGTACGTGGACAGTCTCGGAAATGTCGGAGTTACAGCGAACCCCCAGAAGGTAAGACCCGGAATGATATACGTAGATATATCCAACAGCAGGAACCGGAGAGAAATATACAAGGCTTACATGAACGGTGCATCTTTGATATATACCCAGCAAAACGTATCCGACCCTGACCTGCCCGTTGTCAAGGTGAATAATCCTCAAGAAACGCTTGTTACACTGCTTGAACGTTTTTTTGTAAAACCTGAGAATCTTACAAGACTTGTTGCCGTACTTGGAAATGATGATAGAAGCGTGCTGTTGGAAATGATAGAAAGCATTCTATATGGGAACAGGCATTTGAAAAGTGACGGGTTAAAGGGTTCGGAGCACATCCCCTATACGGGTAAACCGGATATAGAGGAAATTTTTGCAAGGTTTTCGGACTTGACTATGGGGGCAAACAGTGCCATTCCGGTGGCTTTAAGCACCAATCCCAAAATCCTGAATTACTTCAAGAGCTTTAACTTTGATAGTGCAATTATTACAGATATAGGACTATCAGAATACTCCGGTGAAAATCACAAGAATATCAAAATGGTGAAAGAGTTCTTATCAAAAATAATTGATAAAAAGACCATTATTATAAATAACGATGAGCCTTATGCAATAAAGGCCGTTGAACTGTGCAACGAGATTATTCCAATAACCTATGGTTTAAACAAGAAAGCTGCTGTTACAGCTTCAAGCATAGACATTGATGAAATGACCCGTTTTAACTACTGTGTGCAGAGAAGCTTCCGCACAAGGAGCGGCAAGCTCATTGAACCCTTTGAAATGCCAATTGCTATGAGAACCATTGGGAATCATAATATATATAATGCGCTTGCTGCAATCACCTGCGGGCTATATTACGACACAGACATGAACAGGATCAAAAATTCTGTTGGAGAGTACAGTGTACCGGAAAGGCATTTTGAGAAAATCTTTGAAAGAGGCTTCACAATAATAGATAATTATTGTGATACTCCGCCGGATTTTAAGGCCGCCTTTGAATCAATCCAGATTCTTAGTTATGAAAACCTGTACCTTGTGATATCGGTAAATCAGGATTCAAATATGCATATACAAAGGGACAAAGTCCAGATGATTTCAGAATGGGCAAAGATGTTGAAGTGCAGGGAGGTAATCCTGACGAGCTGTATGGACGGGGATAAGGGGATTGAGGAATTCCCTTTGAAGAATATCCGAATATATAAGAGGGTACTTAAGGAGCATAATATTCTATTCAGGTACTATCATCTGCTTCAACACTCCCTGGAGCACGCGCTCAGTAATATAAAAAAGGGCGATCTGCTTATCCTGTTGGGCGGTGACGAGATGAATAAGGCCAAGAAGCTGGTAAAACACTACTTAAACTCAACAGAGTATGTTAAACACTGAATTAATCCGGACAATTTCCGCATATTGGCGGGGTGTCTGGATTTTTTTATTTAATATTTATTGATTAAATCATAATATGGTTTTTTCATGAATATGTATACTGTAGGTTAAACCCCGAAACACACAAGAACAAAGAAGGGAGTGGGCTTATGGCTGATAAGGTTATTGAAAGTAATGTCGTTACTGTTTACGGGACAGTAACCGCTAAACCAGAGTTTAGCCATGAAATGTATGGTGAGGGTTTTTATACGGTATACCTGGAGGTCCCAAGATTGAGCGATATCTCAGATATGCTTCCCGTTACAATATCAGAGAGGCTGGTGCTGGGACTTAATATTGATATTGGTTCAAGACTTTTAGTTGAGGGGCAGTTGAGATCCTACAACAAGTACCAGGAAGGCAGCAATAAGCTGATACTTACAGTTTTTGCACGGAATCTGAAAATAGCTGACCAGGAGGTGAAAAATCCGAATCAGATATATCTTGATGGGTTCATATGCAAAAGGCCGGTTTACAGAACGACCCCCTTTGGCAGGGAAATCACCGACATGCTGCTTGCCGTAAACAGGCCGTACAACAAGTCCGATTATATACCATGCATCGCATGGGGCAGAAATGCCAGATATTCTGAAAACCTGCAGGTCGGTGACAGGATAAGAATATGGGGGAGGATACAAAGCCGAAATTACCAGAAGAAAGTTTCCGAAGAGCAGGTCATAACCAGAACCGCTTATGAAGTCTCAATATCCAAAATGGAGGTTTATGATAGGGAGAACGAGTGCCGCGAAGAAGTAGAAATAGAAGGGGAGTAAGTATAAAAGCGCAGATGCCGAGGCAATGCGCTTTTAAAATTGTATTCCATTTAAGCTTAAAATATGTAATAATAAAATATGACAATTACATAATCCGTATTTGAAGAGAGCTTTTACAATAGGAAAGGATGGATTTTATGAAGCTTGAGAAGGGTCTTATACAAGTATATACAGGGGATGGCAAAGGAAAGACTACTGCTGCACTTGGACAAGGTCTCAGGTCTTGCGGCAGAGGCTTGACTGTTTATATGGTACAGTTCCTGAAAGGTGGAGACACCGGTGAACTGCATAGCATTGAGAAGCTTAAGCCGCTTTTTAACATATTCAGGTTTGAAAAGGAGAGGGGATTCTTCTGGACTTTGAATGAAGAGGAAAAGCGCGAGCTTAAAGAGGATATTGACAAGGGCTTTGAATTTATAAAAAAGGTTATGAAAAATAGAGAATGCGATATACTCATAATAGATGAATTGCTTGGTGTATTGGGAAATAAGCTTTTGAGAGTTGAGGATGTAGTTGAAGTGCTAAAATCAAAACCAGACAACATGGAAGTAATAATTACGGGCAGGAATGCACCAAAGGAAATCGTAGATATGGCGGACCTGGTAACAGAGATGAAGGAAATCAAGCACTATTTCAATGAAGGTATGTATGCAAGGGAAGGAATTGAATCGTAGAAAAATGGCAAAGAGGGGATTATATGTGAAGGCTGTAGAAAGAATATATGAAAGCAAGCTAAGGTATGTTGCCATGTTTCTAATGATTTTACTGGGGGGAGTTATCGGCGGCATATCCTTCAACGTATTTTTGATACCGCACAAGCTCTTAAGCGGAGGGGTAAGCGGTATTGCGCTCATACTGAATTATTTGTTTGGGCTTAACCCCGGGGTACTCCTGTTTGTGATGAATATCCCGGTGTTTCTTCTGGGATACAAGTTCGTTGACAAGGAGTTCATTATACTCAGCCTTATAGGAATGACGGCGTTTTCCGTGTCTATAGATGTTTTCTCCTTTTTAAGGCACATCATTTATATAGATGACATATTGCTTTCCTGCCTTTATGGCGGAGTATTGAACGGAATAGGTATGGGAATTGTGTTCAGGAACAGGGCATCCCAAGGCGGCATCGACATAATTGCGGTAATTGCGAAGAAGTATTTTTCCATGAATCTTGGAAGTACATCCATGATGATAAATTTTGTGATTGTGGCAATAGGGTCTCTCTTTTACGGGCTTAAGCCGGCTATGTACACGCTGGTTTCAATGTATGTGTCTTCAACAGTACTTGACAAGGTGCAGCAGGGCTTTGGCAGAAGCAAATCCATAATGATAATAACCGATAAGGAACAGCAGGTTGCAGATGAAATCCTGAGAAAACTCGATAGAGGAGTTACATATCTCGAGGGCGAAGGGGCATACACGGGCAATCAGAAAAGGGTTATATACTGCATCGTTACTCTTAACCAGCTGGCAAAGCTCAAGCAGATAGTAAAGGAGATAGATGGCAAGGCCTTCATGGCGGTCAGTGATACGGCAGAAGTGCTGGGACACGGGTTTGCAAACAGGGGTATTTAATAGACAATAGCTATCCGAAAAATGAATGGTATGTATAACAGGGCATTCTTTATGCAGTTTGGTAACAGGTCTTTGAATCTACTTTCGCTAAAAAATCACGTGAAGCTGGCACGGATGCCAGCTTAGGCGTTACAGCGCAGCGTAGGTCACGGATGACCGTTTAACGCTGATAGGATTTTTCGAAAGTAGAGCATTAGACCTGTCAAACTCATAAATATGCTTCGGTATACATACCATTTGATTTTTTATAAGTCAAATTCCTTTGCTATTGCCAATATGGCCTTTTGCTGGTCATCAGGACTTATAACATAAGAAATCTTAATTTCTGAAGTTGTGACTATGCTTACCGGTATATCGTTTTCTGCCAGGAGATTGAATACCTTTGCCGCAACACCGGATTGGCTGTTCATGCCAAGACCGACAACTGAAACCTTTGAAATGTTATCATATGCCTCATAGCTGAAAGTAAATATTTTCTTTTTGAATTCATTCAGAATTTCAGAAGCCTGATACAAGTCTGTTTTGGGAAGTGTAAAGGAAATATTCACAAGCTTGTTAACCGGAAAGGTCTGGCTTATCATATCAATATTTATAGCTTTATTGGCAATGCTCTGGAATATATTCGCTATTACCTTTGTATCATGCGGTACGCCGTTCAGTGTTATCATGGCTTCGTCATTATTTACAGCAAGTCCTGTGATTGCTGATCTTTCCATGGTATTATCCATCTCCTTTATGATAGTGCCCGGTATGTCACCTGTATTAAGTGCCACGAGCACAGGGACCCGGTATATTTCTGCAAGCTCAATTGCCCTGGAGTGCATAACACCTGCACCTGAGCTTGCCATTTCAAGCATTTCCTCGTAGCTGATAAATTCAAGCTTTCTCGCTCCCGGATAAAGCCTGGGGTCTATAGTATAAACACCATCAACATCCGTATATATTTCGCACTGAGCGTTAAGCTTGGCTGCCAATGCTACGGCAGTTGTGTCAGAACCGCCTCTGCCGAGAGTGGTTATCTCATTTTCTTCATTTACTCCCTGAAAACCGGCTATTATGACAATTTTTCCGTCACCCAGCTCTTGAAGTATCTTATCGTCATTTATGTCCATAATCCTTGATTTTGTATGGGCACCTGAGGTTTTTATCTCAATTTGCTGACCGGTAAAGGAAACTGCTTGTGCTCCCATATTGTTCAGAGCAATAGCCAGAAGCGCAATGGAGACCTGCTCTCCCGTTGACATGAGCATATCAAGCTCACGCCTGTCAGGGTTCGGTGTTATTGCATATGCCATTTCAAGAAGGTTGTCTGTGGTTTTTCCCATAGCTGATAGTACAACAACCATATCATTACCTTCGGCCTTACATTTCAATACTCTTTCAGCAACCTTTTTTATCCTGTCTATATTACCGACGGAGGTACCGCCGTACTTTTGTACTATAATAGGCACTTGAGTTCACATCCTAACCTCTAAGATCATCTAATATTTTGTTTTTATCACCGGACAAATCCCTGACGCTTTTTATGGGCCTTGCAGGTATCCCTGCAACGACAGTTTCCGGTTCGACATCCTTTGTTACAACAGAACCTGCTGCTACAACTGCACCTTTTCCTACCCTGACACCTTCAAGTACGACTGCGTTTGCCCCGATCAGCACGTTATCCTCGATTATTACCGGATTTGCACTCGGGGGCTCAAGTACACCTGCAAGCACCGAACCGGCACCTATATGGCAGTTGTTCCCGACAGTCGCTCTTGCGCCAAGCACGGCGTTCATATCTATCATTGTATTTTCCCCGATTTCGCTGCCAATATTTATTACAGCTCCCATCATTACAACTGCATTTTTATGTATTTGCACTTTGTCTCTTATTATTGCTCCGGGCTCAATCCGTGCATCTACATAACGGGTGTCAAGGAGAGGAATGGCAGAATTCCTTCTGTCGGATTCTATTTCGTATTTGCTGATTATATCTTCGTTATCAGAAATAAACTTCTCAACATCCTTATGTTCTCCGAAGAGTATCCAAAAGCTTCCGCTCCCGAAAACTTTTATGCTTCCCGCATCTATACCATCCAGATTGCCGTCTATATAAGCCTTTACAGGGGTAGTCTTTTTTGCTTCTTTTATATATGCAGCTATTTTATACGGATCGGTTATGTCTAGCTTCTGATTCATTGTTCCAACTCCTTAAGCATTGATTTCATGTTATAGAGCCCCGCTTTTTTTGATGCTATATACCGGACTGCCCTCAGGGCTCCCCTTCCCAACACATCCCTTGAGAGGGCCGAGTGCTTTATCTCCAATACTTCATCCTTGCCGGCAAAGAATATTGTATGTTCTCCAGGTATGGTTCCGCCTCTTATTGCGGATATTCCAATTTCATTGTGCTTGCGCTTTTCTTTGGTCTTTGACCGGTCAAAGACCAAATCCATTGAATTATCAAGCGCCTTGTTAAGTTCATCGGCAAGCATTAGTGCCGTCCCGCTCGGAGCATCCTTCTTTTCATTATGGTGCTTTTCCAGTATTTCTATGTCGTAGCTTTCTCCCAGAGCAGAAGCAGCTTTAAGAGCAAGCTCCAGCAGGACGCTTATCCCGAAGGACATGTTTGCGGACACGAATACGGGAATCTTTAGAGAAGCTTGTCTTAGAACTTCATAATCCGTATCGGACAGCCCCGTAGTACCTACAACAAGAGCTGTCCCGGATTGTGTGCAGTATCCGGCTACCTCGGGCAGGAATGCGGGGTTTGAAAAATCAAGCACCACATCTGCCTTTGTTCCATTAAGCTCGCTGAAGCTTTTGAAAGCCGGATAGGGGTTGTTAATTTTCTCAGGATTTCTTGTAATACCCGCTATAATATTCATATCCTCGTATTCCTGGCTTAGTCTGGTAATTGTCTGGCCCATTTTACCATTGCAGCCGCTCATTAGTATTTTAATCACTCAAATTACCCCCTAATTTTGAAACCGAAATTCACAAGTTCTTTTTTCAGATATTCAAGGTTCTTGTCAGTCATATCAACAAGCGGGAGCCTGAGTTTCCCTACACTATATCCCAGAAGGTTCATTGCAGTCTTTATAGGGATAGGGTTCACTTCACAGAACAATGCATCATTCAAAGGTTTAATGCCGAGCTGAAGCTCCATGGCTTTCTTAATATCACCGTTCAGATAGCTTATTACCATATCATGCATTTCTTTGGGCGCGATATTGGCAACTACAGAAATAACTCCAATTCCCCCAACTGATAGAAGCGGTACTACCTGGTCGTCATTGCCGGAATACATACAGAAGTTATCATCACAGAACCTGCCTATTTCCACTACCTGACTTATGTTTCCGCTGGCTTCTTTAACACCTGCAATATTCTTGTGCTGCGAAAGAATTCTCAATGTATCGGGATTTATGTTCAAGCCTGTTCTGCCGGGTACGTTATATATAATGACCGGTATGTTGATTGCATCAGCTATAGCAGTATAATGGGCAATAAGGCCTTTTTGTGTTGTTTTGTTGTAATAGGGTGTAACACACAGCACACCGCTGCATCCGATGCTTTCCGCGTATTGTGAAAGCTCAATGGAATGTTGGGTGCTATTGCTTCCTGTTCCTGCTATCACTGGAATCCTTCCGGCTATTTTATCAACGGTATATTTATATGCTGCTTTCTTTTCTTCATCGCTCATTGTTGAAGCTTCGCCTGTAGTTCCGCATATTATAATTGCATCAGTACCTTGATCTACATGCCATTCAAGCAGTTCGCCGAGTTTGGGAAAGTCTGCTCCGTTCTCATTGAATGGTGTAATTATTGCGACCCCGGATCCTTTGAATAGAGCCATAGTTCATCCTCCTTTTCATATTTTTGAATATATGATTGCCTAAAAAACTGACACAGTTGTTACAGCATTTGCTTTATAAGTACTTCTGCTATCTGGACCGCATTGGTTGCGGCTCCCTTTCTGAGATTATCCGCAACAACCCACATGTTTACTCCGTGATCTATCGAATAATCCCTTCTTATTCTTCCTACGAATACTTCATCCCTACCTTCTGCGTTGATTGCGAGAGGATATAGGTTGCTGGAAGGTTCATCCTGTACTACTATGCCGGGGCTGTTCTTCAGAAGTTCTCTCAGTCCGTTGATTTCAAAATCGTTTTTAAGCTCCACATTTACTGACTCGGAGTGTCCATGGTATACTGGCACTCTTACAGTAGTGGCTGTTATCTTTAGTGATTTGTCGCCCATTATTTTTTGTGTTTCGTTTATCATTTTCATTTCTTCCTTGGTATATCCGTTTTCAAGGAATACATCTATATGGGGCAGACAATTATTTGCTATTGGGTGCGGGTACGCTTTAGGAGGCTTGCCTGACAAACCTTCTTTCAGGTCAGTTACACCTTTGACTCCTGTGCCGGAAACTGCCTGGTAAGTGGAGTAAACGATCCTTTTTATTCCGTATTTGTCGTACAGGGGTTTTAGGGCAACTACCGCCTGTATTGTAGAACAATTCGGGTTGGCAATTATGCCTTTGTGCTGCTTTATATCCTGTGGATTTACCTCAGGTACAACCAGCGGGACATTTTCATCCATGCGGAAGGCACTGCTGTTGTCTATTACTACTACTCCTTTAGAAGCGGCAATAGGCGAATACTTGAGACTGGTACCTGCTCCGGCTGAAAAGAGGGCAATGTCTATATGCCTGTCAAAGGAGCTTTCTGTAAGCTCTTCTACAACATACTCTTCTCCATTGTAAACAATTTTGCTGCCTGCAGATTTTGAACTTGCAAAGGCGTAAAAGTTATTTATGGGGAACTGTTTCTCCTCCAATACCTTAAGAAACATTCTTCCCACCATACCGGTAGCTCCAACAACTGCAACATCGTACTTCTTCAAATTAGAAACCTCCTTTTAATATACGTACAGCTTGATCTGACATCTAAATTATACCATTTATACGTAATAATCCTGATATAAATAAAAATGCCAGCGTTGAATTTCAAGCTGACATGAAATAATATATTTATTCAGAGCAAAGCTGAACAAACACACCCATTCATGTATAGCTCTCCATCGGCGGCTATGTGTTTTTGCCGCTTCGATGACAGTCCGGCCGCTATTAGCGACAGGACCAGGTCGGAATTTAGTGGCATTGCTCCGCCTTCGGCGCTTTTACCTTTCTGGATAATTTATTGCCACAACTCAGGATTGCCGAATATGTACGGCTGTTACCTGCATACCCATACTATTTAAAAGCGCGCCTCTATATCTAGAATAAGAACTTAAATAAATTTAAAAACAATATTATCACAAGGAATTGTATATGTCAACAGAACAATGTACAAAATATGCAAATGGAATAATACACCAGCATGAAAGGATTATAATGGTTCCTATATGGAATTATGCAGCATGAATTAAGGAAACATGCCATAAAAGGAGTATAACTCCTGAAAACAGCGCTCTTTTAATGATTGTGCATAAAAACAAAACCAGATGCAATAATACCCATTTGTAAATAAATGCTATATAATATAGAATATTATACAGGAGAAAAAATTGTTACATCAAAAAGCAACAAATGTGAGGTGTTATTTTGATCACAATCGACAATAATATAAAAAAGCTTAAAAATGAAGTAATTGATATTAGAAGGCATCTGCACAGAACACCTGAACCAGGGCTTTTGGAGCATGAGACTACCAGGTTTATAATCGATTATCTGATTAATCTTGGAATACAATGTGAAATTGCTGCCACAGGTACAGGAGTAATTGGTTTTGTTAAAGGCAGCCGTGGTGATAAGACAGTTGCATTCAGGGCAGATATTGATGCACTTTCAGTTGAGGAACAGACAGAAGTATCATATAAATCTGAGAGAAAAGGGTACATGCATGCATGCGGACATGACGGGCATACCTCAATTTTGCTTGGTTTTGCAAAGTTTTTAAGTCAATTGGGCAATAAGCTGGAAAATAACGTGGTATTGATTTTTCAGCCGGCAGAGGAAGGCCCCGGAGGCGCAGAGACTATAGTAAATTCAGGTATACTGGACAAGTACAAGGTGGATTGCATTTTTGGCCTGCATATTTTTCCGGATATCCCAGAAGGCAAGATAGGCTGCAGACCGGGTGCAATGATGGCCCAGACAGGAGAATTTGACATAAGGATAATAGGCAGGGATTGCCATGGAGCAATGCCTCATAAAGGCAATGATGCAATGGTTGCAGCAGCAAGCATGGTACTTTCGCTGAATACCATCGTAAGCAGAAATGTTGATCCTCTTGAACCTGCGGTTGTGACTGTAGGAAGGATGCAGAGCGGTGAAAGAAGAAATATAATCGCCGGAGATGCCGTACTGGAGGGCACTATGAGAGCCTTCAACGATGCCACCTATAACAGGATAAGAGGCAGGGTCATCAATATAATGAATTCGGTTGCCGAAGCTTATGAATGCAAGACAGAATACGAAATAAGGGATATGTACCCTGCGGTGAATAATGATGAGGGATTATTTAAGAAGCTTACACAGGCAGTAGATGAAAACGATTTGATTCTATTAAGCCCGCAGACCATATCAGAGGATTACTCCTACTACCAGAAGAAGATACCGGGACTTTTTGTTATGCTGGGCAGCAGGAATGAAAATTTGGGATTTGTGTACCCGTTGCACAGCAATAAGTTCAATTTTAACGAGGAAATATTGCTTTCCGGGATACAGTTGTTTTATAATTTACTTAATGAATGCAGGTAATGCGAATATTTCCTACCTTAGTTTTGTTTAAGTTATATATGTTGAAACCAGTATTTCAATGGAAGCCTATACGCAGGATAAAAACTTATAACAGGGGTGAAGGTATGAATATAAGAAAGAAATCGTTGTTCTTAGTGTTTTTGGTGCTTTTGTTGTGTTTTTCCGTAGTGTATGGGGATAACACCGAATCCGGCTGGAAGGGTTATGGCTTGTATAGGCTGACAGATTCCAAGACAAGTGTTTTAGATGAGTCTGATACTGTTACTGTAGCAGGTAACCAGGTTACAGCTGTATATGAATATACAATCAAAAATGATTCAACCGACGAGAATGTCGTTAACTTCGGTTATCCTGACAATGGTATATATGAGTTCAGCGTACATGATGGGAGTAAGTATATAAAATATAAATCCAGGGGAATGGACTACCTGAAAAACAACTACAGGGTAGAAAACCTTAAAACCACTGTAGACAGATGGTTTTTGTTCAGCATGGTCTTTGAACCCGGGCAATCAAGGCATATAAAAGTAACGATTAAAGCGGAAATAAAAAAAGCCGGTAATGATACATACAGTTTGAATATTTTCAAGGATAGAGGATATCCGTATGCGATACTCGGCGGTAAAGTAAACTATAGACTGAGTATTGCCGATTTTAAACCCTATGATATCGTAAGCCTTGAAGGAGTTAAGCCTGAGCAAATCACCGACAAGGGAGAGATCAACCTATCTTACAGCGGGAGCTATGGGTCCGGTGCGGTGATAGGCTACCAGCCTGTAGACAAGATGGCTATTGACAAACTGGCAGCCAGCTCCTATAAAAAACCCAAGGCTATCAGCAAGGCATTTCTGGATAAAAAATATAATGACGCTATAACATACTGTAATGAATATATCAATGCTCCGAGTGACAAAAATCTGAGCACCGAACAGGTTAAGTTCATAAAGGCAGAGAGCTTGCGTTTGTCAGGCAGGGGGGATGAATACCTTCAGGCATTGGGAGAGATTGATGTACAAAAGCTTTATCCTGGCAGGATAAGGTATAAGATTGCTGTAGATAAACTGGGATTATATGACTCCCGGAATAATAAAGATGAGATGAACAAGCTGCTTGCGGAGCTGATTCCTGAAACAAAGAGCAGTTATCCATACATGTTTTACTGGCTGAGCTCCAAGGGCTATAATGTTGAAGAGGCCCAAAACAATGCAGACATTTTGACCCACAGCGACAAGCTGGGCGAATTGGGCAAAAAGGCCAGCATGAACATACCCGGTATGGTATTGGGGCTCTTTGCTTCCATGAGAAAAAGCTGGATAACATATATTATTATCGGATTTATCCTGGGATTCCTGACAGGGAGAATAACAAAAAGGAACAAAAAGAAAAAGTCGGTGTACATGTTCAGAAATTAGGAAACCGGCATGATGATTTTGCAATTATTGTATAAAAGAGGGAAAAGGCCGCATAATATTGCTGTAAGGAGTGATGTTATGAAGGCAAATAAGGGTAATAAGAAGAAAAAGGAAATAACCCCTCAGGATATTATGAAATATGAAATAGCTATGGAATTGGGTCTGGGTGAAAAACTTTCGCGGGTAGGCTGGGGTGGACTTACAGCTTCCGAGACCGGAAGGATTGGAGGCATAATCACAAGGAAAAAGAGGGATATGTCTTTGAACGGCACCGTTCCCAAGAAGCAGGTTTCTGAATAAATATATTTCAAATTGTAAAGCCGCCTATGCGGCTTTTATATATGATTCGGAGCAGGGAACGAATAACACTGAAGACACTGAAACCCACCGAATACACGGCTGAAAAAGTATATTCCTATATTGATAATTATCGAAAATCAAGTAAGTATCATAATTCACTAATATTACGAAAATAAATATAAAAACTAACTGTGTGGTTCCGTGAAAAATCCGTGTGTTCCGTGTTACCCGTTCTCCGTTTTCAGCTAAGCATCATATGTTTAGTGCAGATCATATCGAATTAAGATGAATTTATAAAGTATAATCGAGGGGGGATTAGATTGTCAAGCCTTTATGAAAAAGCAGCGGACATGATATTGAAGAGTAAATCTACTGTAGTGCTTACAGGGGCAGGTATATCCACAGAGAGCGGAATACCTGATTTCAGGAGCCCGGGAAGCGGTTTATGGGAAGAGGTTGATCCTATGGAAGCCTTATCCACGGGCGTATTGTATGATAAACCCGCCAAGTTCTACAGTATGGGCTTTAAAATATTGACTTCTATGAAGGACGCAGAACCGAACAAGTCTCATTATTGTCTGGCGGAAATGGAAAGCATGGGTCTTGTAGACCTTATAGTTACTCAGAATATAGATAACCTGCATTACAAGGCAGGCTCGAAAAGAGTATATGAAGTGCACGGAAATACCAGAACCTGCAGCTGCGACAACTGCGGTGAAGAATACGACATCGCATTGATAGAGAAGCGGGTCAGTGAAGGTGAGATACCACCCAAATGCAGGTGCAGGGGTATAATAAGACCTGATGTTGTGTTATTCGGCGACATGCTGCCCCAGTGCTTCTATGACAGTATAAGGGAAGTCGAAGCTGCCGATCTGCTGATTGTAATTGGCTCAAGCCTTTCCGTATCACCGGTAAATCACCTTGCTGATATTTGCAGGAGATTGATCATAATAAACCTGGGGGAGACTTATTATGACCATAAAGCAGATATAATTATCAGAGAAAAAATATCCGGGGCTCTTGCAAATATAATGGATATAATAAAAGGCAGGATGGAAGAAAATGAATAGCTACAGTGAATTTGCACAATATTACGACCTGTTTATGGAAGATGTTGATTATACTGAATGGTCGGAATACGTACTGAAAATAGCAGAACGCTTCGGCATGAAACCTGAAAAAATTCTGGATGCAGCATGCGGTACGGGCAATATAAC
This sequence comes from Caulobacteraceae bacterium, assembly GCA_050261415.1. Taxonomy (GTDB): domain Bacteria; phylum Bacillota; class Clostridia; order Lutisporales; family Lutisporaceae; genus JBLNDG01. The sequence continues at coordinate 25,315 of JBLNDG010000259.1, forward strand.
AATACCCCTTGCTATGAAGGGTTATAAGATGTGGGGGCTTGATCTTTCTGGGGACATGCTGTCCATAGCTGAAAGCAAAGCAAGGGCTTTAAAACAAAAAATCAAGTTTTTGAACCAGGATATGCAAAACATAAATATAAATGAAACATTTGACTGTGTGCTCTGCATGTGCGACGGGGTAAACTATATTTTAGAAGAAGCCGGGCTCAGAAAATTTTTTAAAGCTGCTTATGAAAGGCTTAACAAAACAGGTATTTTCATTTTTGACATAAGCAGTTATAATAAATTACATTATATCCTGGGGAACAACACCTTCTATGATGAAAAAAATAATATACATTATGTTTGGAATAATATCTATAATGAAGAGTTTGACACAGTTGACATGGACCTGATGTTTTTTGTGCCTGAGGGAAGCCTTTACAGGAAGTTTGACGAACATCACGTACAAAAAGCATACAAAAATGAAATGCTTATAAAGTTGCTGCTGGGAACCGGTTTTTCAAAAGTGGAAACCTTTGATTCCTTCAGCTTTGAAAATCCAAAGGAAGATAGCGAACGTATATTTTTCGCTGCAGTGAAAACAACATTGCATAATGCAACAGGAGGTATTTATGAAGAATTATCTTATAAGAGGGGCAAGCACTGATGAAAGCATCAGGTTCTTCTCCTGCATTACAACGAATTTGGTAGAGGAAGCGCGAAGAATTCATGACTGTTATCCGGTTGCCGCAGCCGCTTTGGGCAGGATGCTGACCGCAGGCAGCATGATGGGAGTTATGCTGAAATCGGATAAGGATACGGTGACCCTGCAGATAAACGGGAGAGGATCTGCGGGAACTATTGTAGTGGTGTCAAATAACACAGGCAACCCTAGGGGATATATAGGGAACCCTCATGTTGAGGTGATGCTCAAAGACAACGGCAAGCTTGACGTAGGAAGGGCAGTGGGCGTTGACGGAGTATTAACGGTCATAAAGGACCTGGGACTTAAGGAACCCTATGTAGGTACTGTTCCAATAGTTAGCGGAGAAATAGGAGATGATTTGTCCGCATATTTTTCCAGCTCTGAACAGACTCCTACAGCAGTTGGTCTGGGAGTATATGTTGAAGTCGACGGAAGTGTATCGGCAGCCGGTGGATTTATACTTCAGCTGATGCCTGAGGCTGATGAGAGAACAATATCCAAGCTTGAGGAAAAGCTTGCCAAGGTGAAATCAATTACAGACATGATAAACTCAGGGCTGGATGCTGAAGGAATAATGAAGGATATTCTGGGTGACATAGAGTTTAAAGTATATGAGAAAAAGGAAATAGTGTATGAGTGCACCTGCAACAAGGAAAGGTTGGAAAAAGCACTAATAAGTATAGGAAAAAAAGAACTTGAGGAACTGATAGAGGAACAGGGCAATGCAGAGCTTGTATGCCATTTCTGCAATAAGAAGTATCATTTTGACAGGGACGAAATGGTAAAAATACTTGAAAGAGCCACTACATAGTGTATAAATTATATAGTATTGCATAGATTATTAAAGGAATCTCGTGCAAGGTTTTGATAAATGTATGAAATAAATAAATTCGACTTTTGACTTTAAGGCACTCGTAAGCTATACTAAATGATGTCGCAAGTTTTAGGGGGCATAGCTCAGCTGGGAGAGCATCTGCCTTACAAGCAGAGGGTCATAGGTTCGAGCCCTATTGTCCCCACCAACTTTTTTTCGAAGTAAAACGGAGAAAAAAAGACCGACATTCCTTAATTTGATACGGAGCACTTGCGGAGTAACTTTGTATAAGATGGCCCAGTAGTTCAGTTGGTTAGAATGCCAGCCTGTCACGCTGGAGGTCGACGGTTCGAGCCCGTTCTGGGTCGCCATCTAACCTGCCTTGGTAGCTCAGTTGGTAGAGCAGAGGACTGAAAATCCTCGTGTCGGTGGTTCGATTCCGCCCCAAGGCACCACTCAAGTTTGCGGGTTTAACTCAGTGGTAGAGTGTCACCTTGCCAAGGTGAAAGTCGCGAGTTCGAATCTCGTAACCCGCTCCATAAAAATACTATAGTAATAAGGCGACATAGCCAAGTGGTAAGGCAGAGGACTGCAAATCCTTTACGCCCCGGTTCAAATCCGGGTGTCGCCTCCAAATGTAATAATACTTATTGGAAACAATAAGTTTTTTTGTTTTTTGTGAATGAAATGGGCAATAGGCGATAGGCACGAGGCAATAGGTTTTAGTTAGACTTCGAAGTAGGAACAGATTTTTAAAATCTGCGATAATAAGGAAGGTGAATCTCAATGAGTTTTCTGGAAATCCCGCTTATTCCACAAGGAAAGGTCACCCTTGCAGCTGTTGATTATAGAATTGACGTGAAAATCGAAAACAATCTTGAGGGAATGGGTATAGAATGCATCAAGACTGTAAAGTGCGGAGAACTTTATGAAGCGATAGACGGACATCCGGATATTGTAATGCATCACACCGGCTGCAACAATATCGTAATCGCACCGAATATATATGATTATATGGCGCCTGTGCTACAGAAAAAAGGATTTGCAGTGACAAAGGGTGCAACTTGGCTGGTTAGAAACTATCCAGGCAATATTGCATATAATGTATTGAGAATTGGCAAACTGGCATTTCACAATACCAAATATACGGACGTTGAAATACTAAAGGAGTATGAAAAGCAGAATATACGGGTTGTTCATGTGAACCAGGGATATACAAAATGTTCGGTTTGTGTTCTTGATGACAAGACAATAATTACTTCGGATTTGAAAATTTCAAGCACCGTAGAGAAGTATGGAATTGAAAGCCTGCTGATTAAACCTGGCGGAATTGAATTAAAGGGCATGAACTATGGTTTCATCGGCGGTGCAAGCGGGCTTGTATCAGAGAATTGTGCGGCTTTTACGGGATTTATGGACAGTATGGAGAGCAGAGATGCGGTTTTGAATTTTATGGACAAAAAAGGCATGAAAATTGAATTTTTAAGCAATAGCCAAATTACGGATATTGGTTCTATAATTCCATTAAAATGCTAAATCCGCAAAGACAATAATAATTATACATATTTGAAACATTTGGAGGGTATGTATTATAATTTCGTGAAAAATTAAAAAAGCGCAGCACTAATCCCGCTTTTCTGAATTTGCACCTTCATTTGGGCTTTGAATACAAGAAATATTTACGCAAATACTACTTAATGAAAGACCGATATTGATACTTTTTTAGTGTGGTTTTTCAAATTGCAGTTGATAGATGGTTTCTTCACCAGTAGGAAGGGAGTTGAACAAATGTTTCTTGTAACTATTGGTATATTAGATAATCCGGAAATGATAAGGGATGATATATATAGACAGTTTGAACAAGCCGAAAAGGAAGGCATGGATGTTTTATGCGAGGATTTCCATATCGGAAGCACACTGTTTATAAAGTGCGGCATAAAAGAGAATATAATAACAAGACTTACGGATAAGAAGATATATGAAGAGTTCAAGTATATACTCTCAAAGGTGCTTACTGAAGTTATTATAGATCACTATGAAATGAGGCTCATTAAAAAAATCGCAAAGGCCAATTATTTTTATCTAAGTGAAAGGGAAAGGGCCAGCGTTGTAGAAACAGCCACGAGACTCCTTAAGGAAGAAAAAATGATGCAGCCCGGAGGTTTTTACAAAGCAACAAGAAGAAGCAAGATAATGAAGTCCATACTTGATTATCTGTCTGTAGAGGATGAAATAAACATAGAGGGCTTCGTAAATTTCAGGCTCAGCAGCTATATGAATGAATTGAACGAGGTCATTGAGAGGGCGCTGGAAATATATATTGCAGAAAGAGAATACAATGAATTTATCAAGCTGTTGAGATACTTCGTCGATATACAGGAATGCAAGATGGACGTGATACATCTATGCCAATCACAGGATGGAAGGTATATAATCTACGATACCAACAAGAACAGAGTAAACAGCGAGTATTTTGACGATTTAAGAGCTGAAGTGGCTGAGGACAATATTAATTATGACGATTTGCTGATAAGCACCCTGATTACAATATCACCAAACAAAATAATCATACATCATGTTGAAGATTTTAAGAATAAGGAATTGGTTCAGACAATCATGAACGTATTTGCTGAAAGGATTACAATATGCAATAACTGTGAAATATGCAGCAGCGACAATAAGGAAACCAACAATTACAGCCTCTGAAATTAAATTTTGTGTCGTATCCTGGCTATATATGTTATAATTATTTTATAACATATGACAATCGGGGGAGCAGTAAATGTACGATACGCTATTTCTCGTAGTTGTGGGGGCGGCAATCGGATGGTTGACTAACGTACTGGCAATCAAGATGCTATTCAGGCCAATAAAAGCAATCAAAATACCTCTCTTAAACATCACAATACAGGGGTTGATACCGAAAAGAAGAGATGAAATAGCAAAAAGTATAGGTGAAGTTGTAGAGAAGGAACTGTTATCAATAAATGATATCTTTGATAAACTGGTAACTGAAGAGAATAAACAGGACGTGATAGAGGTTATCAAAGAAAAGCTTTTGAAAGTTATCGACTATAAGATACCTTCTATCATCCCTTATTCGATAAAAAGCAAAATAATTGATTACTTTGAGGAGCAGATCAACAAGGATGCGAGGTCTATACTTGACAGCTCCATAGAAGGGATAATAAGCAAGTCGGTTCATAGAGTAAAAATTGGTGAAATGGTAGAATCCAAAATTGATGAATTGGAACTTGAAGAAATGGAAAAGCTAATCCTGAGCATATCATCAAGGGAATTGAAGTATATTGAGCTTTTAGGCGGCCTGCTCGGAGGAGTTATAGGCCTTATCCAGAGTTTTATAATAAGGATAATCTAATTGACACAAATATAAAAATAATATATAATTTTAAAAAATGAACAAAATAAAAACTGCATTGAAGAGGACGAGTAAAGCATGTAATTCCTAAAAGAGATGGGATGCCGGCGGCTGAAAGCATTCCTTGGGTAAAGTGTTTGAAAACCACCTCGGAGCAGCGGGTTGAACTAGTATGTACATACTATAGTAGACTTAGTCGTTGATTACGTTATAATCCAGAGTTCAAATCAGGGTGGAACCGCGGGTACAATGCTCTCGCCCCTTTCGGGGTTGAGAGCTTTTATTTTTTGTAAAATTAATAAGGAGGAATAATTATGATAAAAGTAACTTTAAAGGATGGTTCCGTTAAGGAATATCAAAAAGGGATTTTAGCAGAAGAAATAGTTGCGTCGATAGGAAGCGGCCTTTTAAAAGCAGCAATTGCCGCAAAGCTGAACGGCAAGGTAGTTGATTTGAGCACTCCGGTCAATGAAGACTGCAGCCTTGAGGTTTTGACTTTTGATGATGATGAAGGCAAATGGGCTTTAAGGCATACAGGCTCACATATATTGGCTCAGGCTGTGAAAAAGCTTTTCCCCAATATTAAACTGGCAATAGGTCCTGCCATAGACACCGGGTTTTATTATGACTTTGATTCCGACAAGCCTTTTTCGGAAGAAGACCTGGCTGCTATAGAAAAGGAAATGGACAATATCGTAAAGGAAGACCTTAAGCTCGAGAGATTTGAACTTCCAAGGAAAGAGGCCCTGGAGCTAATGGAGAAAAAGGGTGAAAGCTATAAGGTTGAGCTTATCAATGACCTTCCTGAAGGCGAAACAATATCCTTCTACAGGCAAGGGGATTTCGTCGATTTGTGCGCAGGTCCCCATGCCCCGTCAACAGGCAAAGTAAAGGCAATAAAGCTTTTGAGCGTTGCCGGTGCTTACTGGAGAGGAAGCGAAAAGAACAAAATGCTGCAGCGCATATACGGAACAGCATTTATAAAAAAGAGCCAGCTTGATGACTACCTCCATATGCTTGAGGAAGCAAAGAAAAGAGATCACAGAAAGCTTGGAAAGGAACTGGACCTCTTCAGCATACAGGAGGAAGGCCCGGGCTTCCCGTTCTTCCACCCGAAGGGAATGGTCATCAGGAATATTCTTGAGGATTTCTGGAGGAAGGAGCACAAGAAAAACGGCTACCAGGAAATAAAGACACCTATAATACTCAGCGAGGAACTGTGGCATAGATCAGGACACTGGGATCACTATAAAGACAATATGTACTTTACAAAAATTGATGATGGGGATTATGCGGTAAAACCAATGAATTGCCCTGGCGGAATGTTGATGTACAAAAGGGACATGCGCAGCTACCGTGAGCTTCCTATAAGAATGGGAGAACTTGGCCTTGTACACAGGCATGAGCTTTCAGGCGCCCTTCACGGACTTATGAGAGTCAGATGCTTCACTCAGGACGATGCCCATATATTCATGACACCATCACAGGTTAAGGATGAGATATTAGGGGTTATAGACCTCATAGACTCTTTCTACAGCCTGTTCGGTTTCAAATATCATGTTGAATTATCAACAAGACCTGAAGACTCAATGGGCTCACAAGAGGATTGGGATTTGGCAACAAATGCATTAAAGGATGCCCTTGAAGCTAAGGGAATGAGCTATAAAATAAACGAAGGCGACGGGGCTTTCTATGGACCGAAGATAGATTTCCACCTGGAAGACTGCATAGGACGTACTTGGCAGTGCGGTACAATTCAGTTGGACTTCCAGATGCCTGAAAAATTCGATCTTAACTATATAGGTGCCGATGGCGAAAAACACAGACCTGTAATGATACACAGGGTTATATTTGGAAGTATAGAAAGATTCATAGCAATACTCACAGAGCATTTTGCAGGTGCATTCCCGGTATGGCTGGCGCCTGTGCAGGTAGTTGTACTTCCGATATCAGAAAAGCAAAACGAATATGCTGAGCAGCTTGTAAGAAAGTTTGAAGAGCTTGATATAAGAGCTGAAGCTGATTTGAGAAATGAAAAGGTAGGCTTCAAGATTAGGGAAGCACAGATACAGAAGGTGCCGTACATGCTGGTTGTGGGCGACAAGGAAGTAGAAAGCGGTTCTGTAGCTGTAAGAGACAGAAAGGAAGGGGACAAGGGAACAATGAAAGTAGATGAATTCCTTGATACCCTGATGAAAGAAATAAAGAGCAAGGTGAATAAGTAAGCCTTACACGGCGGGGCGTAATGTCCCGCTTTTTTAATGTCCATTTTTTTGTGCAAACATTTTGATTTTTTTGACTATATAAGCTACAATCAGATTAACAGGCACAACTTTTGTCTGATTTATTCCTGCAAAAGTCAGATGCTGCAGGAGCGGTACAATGGTATTCGGAGGGGAAAACGTGAATAAGCGGTATAGGATATTCACCATTTTTTTTATAATAATATTTTCTCTCGTAGTTATATTGGAATACAACAAGCTTGTGGAGTTTTACAATGATGCAATAGAAGCCTTCCATCACTCCGACACAGGAAAAAGGCTGGTTATCGGCCGTGCCAATGATTCTATCAGTCTGGATCCTGCCGATACTACCGAGATGGATTCGTTCAAAGTAACGGTAAATATATTTGATACCCTTGTCAAGTATGAAAAAGAAGGAAGCAAAATAGTGCCAGATCTGGCTGAAAGCTGGAAATCAAGTGAGGATGGCCTGACATGGGTGTTCCGCCTTCGCCAGGGGGTAAGGTTTCATGATGGTACAGCCTTTGATGCTCATGCTGTGGAGTTTAACTTCCAAAGGTGGATGGATGACAAGAACCCATATCATATGGGGCATTTCAGCTATTGGAATTATATTTTCGGCGGTTTTCCCGGGTTTGTCAAGAGTGTAACCGCACTCTCGGATTATTCTATTGAAATAAAATTGTACAAGCCTTATGCTCCATTTTTGAGTGCATTGGCCATGCCTGTATTTGGAATTGCGAGTCCTGAAGCAATAAAGAAATACGGAGACGAAGTATATAAGCATCCGGTTGGAACAGGGCCGTTTCGCTTAAAAAGCTGGGAGCAGAACAAGAGTATAGTCTTGGTACGAAACGATAACTATTGGGGCGGAAATGTAAAGACCGACGAGGTGGAATTCCGTGTGATTCCGTCGGACAAGGAGAGGCTGGAGCAGCTGCAGCAGGGGATGATCAATATTGCTGACAACCTGAGTTCAGATTACGCTCAGGTTATAGAAAAAGATCAGGAACTGCAGTTATATCTCAGGCCAAGCTTCAATGTGGGGTATATGGCGCTGAATAATGAAAAACCTCCTTTTAACAAGAGGACGGTAAGAGTTGCAATCAACTATGCAATTAATAAGGAAGGTCTCATCAAGGATGTTTATGCTAACATGGCAAAACCTGCAAAAACCTATGTCCCCCCGCTTCTCTGGGGATATGATGAAAGTATACAGCCCTATGAATATAATCCTGAAAGAGCTAAGGCGCTTCTGACCGAAGCAGGGTATCCTGAGGGTTTCAGAACAACACTATGGGTTATGAACTCTTCAAGGAATTACTTCCCCAAGCCTATGCAGGTTGCTCAATATATACAGGAAAACCTGAAGCAAGTAAACATTGAAGTGACAATAAAGGCTTTCGACTGGGATGAATACCTGAACCGTATAGACAATGGAGAGCATGAAATGGCCCTTATCGGTTGGACGGGGGATATTATAGATCCGGACAATTTCCTTTATACACTGCTTTCTTCCGATAATGCCAAACCTGGGCTTGCAGGCAACTATTCCTTCTATAAAAACAATGTAGTGGATCAGCTGCTTATACAAGCAAGACAAAATTCAAACATGGTATTCAGGAAGAATCTATATGAAAACCTTCTGAAAATCGTCAATTATGATTCGCCGTCGGTGCCTTTGGTTCATACAATGCCTATATTGGCCGGCAGCGTTAATGTCAAAGGGTATGCGCCTTTCATTACAGGCGTGGAATCTTTGGAAAATGTTGAAGTTGAAAAGTAATAGCGGAATACCGCGGGAGAGAAGCTATGAAGTCAAAACTTTTTAGAGCGGCAATAATTGTGATAATACTGCTTTCATCATTTTATATAAGTATCAGGATAGGGCATCAAGAAGAGGCGAGTGTCTTTACCCTTCCCAGTCTTCCGCGTCCTATTGCAAAGGAGGCGGTACTCATTACCTCAGCGGGGCAGAGTACTGATTCTTATATAGTTAAAGATATTGCAAACCAGATGATGATTCGAAATTACTTTATGCCCCAGGCAAAAGAAACTGATTTGGAAGATATCAGCACTATAGTGTTTGTTATTGGTTACAGTCCTTTAGGTGAGCAACTTCATGAAATGAGCTATGAAGATGAAAAGAATAGAATCAAAAGACTCCTTGAAAAGGCTGAAAGCAAAAATATAACAATATTGGCAGTGTATATAGGAGGAGAACAGCGGAGAGGGAAAAATACCGACGAGCTTTTAAAGCTTGTGTGCCCCCATTCGGATTATTTAATAAGCTTGAAGAACTCAAACCATGACAATCTTCTTTCAAATCTGGCGAAAAGCAATAACATACCATTGACCCTTGTGAAGGAGGTAAATGACATAGCCGGACCTTTTGCCTCCGCTTTCCGATAATAGTCTTGATTAAGTTTTCAATTATATTTTTTTAGAGGTCTGTTTATGATAGTAAATGAGATTAAGTCTTCAAAACTGTTCATGACAAGCGGCTTTATACTGATAGGCATTGGCTTGATTTTTCCGTATTTTACTCAAGTAGCCTGGTTGAATGTTATTTTAAAAATAAGGGAAGCAATAAATGCCGGGGACAGCGGGCACCTTATACTAGCATCTGCTTCTGCCAGCTTTTTGTATGCCCTGCAAAGTACATTCCTGTTCCTGGGAACCATGCTTGCAACGTGCAGGATCGGATATAAAAGGCTGGAGATTTCTTTGATGTCGCTCATTGCTGTAATAGCATTGCATTGGGTAAATTCCCTCATTTTTGATTTGCCTTGGGAGCCGATAGCAACAATTCTGGCTTTATGCATAAACCTATTCCTGTTTGAAAAGATATTTGGCGAAACAAACAGTATTCTCCACGTTCTCATTGTAGCGGTACAAGTATTCTTCGCCTTTCAGTGGCTGAATATAATGCCTATGTTTTCCGCATACCGGATAGGAGAGAGCGATATACCGTACAGTATAAAAATCGCAGGAATATACCTTCAAGCTTCTTCGGTCCTGAACTTTACAGGATTCGCATTTTTTCTCCCATTCATTTTCTCAGCCTTTATCACTGCGATGCTGTTTATCAGCTTCTCTAAGAATATGCAGATAATGAGAGAAAACTATGCAAAGGAAAGCGAACTTCGGAATATAAAGGAAAAAGCATTGAAAAACCGCATATATCAGGAAATCAACTCTTTGGTACACGATTTGAAAACACCTCTGGTTACTATTCACGGATTGTCATCCTTGCTTGCTTCTTCAAAGGATCAGGGGAAACTGGAGGAGTACAGTGTTCGTATAGAAGGTTCCATTACAAAAATGAACGAAATGATTTCAAGCTTTTTGTATGAGACATCAAGGCAGAGGCTTAAGGCTAATGAACTGATAAGCTATATAAGAGCCCAACTCCCTTTGGAGGATGATACGATAAAGATTGACATCAATATGGAAGAAAATCTGCCCGACATATATGTCAATAAGATCCGGGTCGCGAGGGCAGTTATTAATATAATGGAAAATGCAATCATAGTACCTTGTAAAAATCCTTTCAAGCATATTTTATTTGAAGTTAAAACCATAAGTGACGGTTTGAATATTAAAATCCAGGATAATGGTATTGGAATAAAAGAGTCTGATCTTCCCCGTATTTGGGAAGTAGGGTATTCTACAAATAATACTTCCGGATTGGGACTTCCTTTTGCGAAGCAGATAATTGAAGATAATGGCGGCTCAATAAGCATATCAAGCCAGCCGGAGCAGGGAACAACGGTGAATATATTCCTTCCATCGAATTCCGGCTTCCGGGACGGCAGTAATTAGGCATAGAGATCGTGATGGTTGGAGGTAGTTGATATGAACAAAACAAACATACACAAAATCGTAATAATCGATGATGAACCCGATGTTTTATATACAATCAAGGAAATATGCTCCCATGGAGGTTGGGAAGCCAACGTTGCCACAAACGGCAGACAGGGCTATGAAATGTGCAAGCTCCACCAGCCGAATCTGGTGATAGTTGACTACCATATGCCTGATTGGGATGGCTTGACTACAGTTAAGAAAATTCGACAGCTTGACGGTTCTGTATCCATATTGGTGCTTACTGTGGATGAAAGGTTGGAAATAGCTGAAAAGTTTATAGCAGCAGGCGCGACAGATTTTGCAATAAAACCGATAAAATCACCCGATCTTATCTCGAGAATTAAAATAAATCTGAGAATAAATGAGATACAAAAAAAGTATGCTGCGGAAAAACAGCAAACCTTTATAGATAAAGGCATAAGCCCTGCAACCTTAAGTGTTATCTGTGACTACATGAAAGGCAGGGAGGAAGGTCTTACAATCGATGAAATAACAATTGGGCTGAATCTGGCGTATCAGACCGTACACAGGTATATACAATACCTGATTGAAGAGAACAAAGTGGAAGTAGTTCCAATATATGGGCAAATCGGGAGACCAAAGAATAAGTACAAGTCGCGTTAAAAAAACTAAGAGAAAAATGTTATAAAAGCAGGAATAATCCGATTTTTCACGAAACTTACATTTTAACTACTATAGTAGGGTCTAAAGAAATCAGCAGAGTAAATGAAAATAGTATTTTATTATTGAAGTGAATATATATATTTGTATAGGTTAGCCACTGGAAAGCATTGCTTTTCAGTCTAATAATAAATTAAACAAGTGGAGGGGAAAGAATGAAAAAGGTAGTAGCTTTAGTTTTAGTACTTGTTACAGTTCTTAGCCTTGTAGCATGTGCAAAACCAGCAGAACCTGCAGCAGCTCCTGCAGCAGGAACAGACCAGGCCGCTGCTCAGCCGGCAGCAGCTCAATACCATATCGGCATAGTAACTGGTACTTATTCACAGGCTGAAGACGAAGCGAGAGGTGCAGAATATCTCATTAAAAAGTATGGCGATGTTAAAGATGGCGGTATGATAAAGCATGTAACATATCCGGACAACTTTGCATCAGAACTTGAAACTACAATATCTGTTATTGCCGGTCTTGCTGATGACCCGCTGATGAAGGCTATAATAGTTAACCAGGGCGTTGGCGGAACAGCTCCTGCTTTCCAGCAGATCAGAGCAAAAAGGCCTGATATCTTATTGTTAGTTGGTATGCCACAGGAAGATCCGAACGTTATATCACAGGCTGCAGATTTAGTCTCAGACGTAGATAACATATCCCGCGGCTATTACATGATAAAGAATGCTAAAGACATGGGAGCAAAGAACTTTGTTCATATTTCCTTCCCACGTCATATGAGTATTGAACTTCTTGCAAGAAGAAGAGCAATAATGGAAGCAGCAGCTAAAGATTTAGGAATTAACTTCTATTTTGAAACAGCTCCAGACCCAGCTACAGATATAGGTCTTGCAGGCGCACAGGCTCAATTGCTTCAGATGATGCCTGGACTTATAGCTAAGTATGGAAAGGATACAGCTTTCTTTACAACTAACGATGGACTTTCAGAACCATTGATTAAACAGGTAATAGACAATGGAGCAATTTATGGTGAGAACGATACACCAACTCCATTGATAGGCTTCCCAGCAGCACTTAGCCTTGATCTCAAAGACGTTGCAGGAGATTTCCCGGCAATCACAAAGAGAATCGAAGATGCTATTGTTGCAAAGGGTGAAGGCGGAAGAGTCGCAGTAGCTCCTTTCTCATTCAGCTATTGTAATTCTGCAGCACTTGGCGAATTTGCTAAGAACGTTATAGACGGCAAAGCAAAGATAGATGATACAAAAGCTGTAATCGAAGCCTTTAATTCACTTACACCTGGCGGAAACTGGATTACTACAAACTACAAAGATGTAAAGACAGGCGAAGTAAAGAAGAATTACCTGCTTGTTCTTGAAGACACATACGTCTTTGGTAAGGGATATACAGGATCTACGAACACTCCTGTACCTGAAAAATATTTGGATATAAAATAATATTAACCACTAAAGAGAGTACCAATTATCCCCTCTATGCTTTAGAGGGGATAATTGAATTCTATACCCTTAAAAGAAAAGAAAAGGAATAGGAAAACAGGGAAGGTATGGTTTCTTGTTTGGAAGGGGTGGAGCAATTGGCTTTAGACAACGTTTTACTTCGTTTCGAAAATGTAGGCAAAGAATTCTATGGAAACCGTGTTCTGAAGAATGTATCGTTTAAGCTGGAAAAAGGTAAGATTCTTGGTTTGGTGGGTGAGAATGGCGCAGGTAAATCCACCATGATGAAAATCTTATTTGGTATGAATGATATAATAGAAACAGGCGGTTATGAAGGCAAAATATATCTTGACGGAGCCGAGATTAAATTTCAAAATCCTATGGATGCCCTGAACGCAGGTATTGGAATGGTACACCAGGAGTTTTCTCTTATACCCGGGTTTACCAGTACAGAGAATATAATGCTGAATAGGGAACTTTTAAAGGATAATATTATTTCGAAAATACTTGGGAAAAAGCTTAGCACGCTTGACGGGCCGCAAATGAGAAAAAATGCTGAAGAAGCGATTAATACTCTTGGGGTTGATATACCCCCGGATATGCTGGTATCAGAAATGCCTGTCGGCCATAAGCAGTTTTTGGAAATTGCCCGTGAAATAGATAGAAAGCAGGTTAAACTGCTAGTTCTCGATGAGCCTACAGCGGTTTTGACAGAGACTGAAGCGGAAATTCTTATCAGTGCCATGAAAAAACTGGCGGAGAAAGGAATATCAATTATTTTCATATCACACCGACTGCAGGAAATAATCGAGGTATGTGATTCCATTATTGTATTACGAGATGGTGAAATAGTTAAAGACGCCCCTGCGAAGGATGTTACAATAATACAGATAGCCGAATGGATGGTCGGCAGGGGTATGGGCGGCGAAAAACAGCAGAGGGCAAAATCAGCCGACAATGATGATGATATAATTATGGAAATAAAAAATCTTTGGGTTGATATGCCGGGTGAATTTGTTCACGATATAAGCCTTAAAGTAAGAAGAGGAGAAATTCTTGGTATAGGCGGGCTTGCAGGACAGGGTAAGCTTGGTTTCCCTAACGGAATTATGGGTCTTTTCCCGGCAGGTGGAAAGGTCATATACAACGGAAAGGAATTACCGCTCAACGTACCTAAACAGTCGCTGGACTCTGGGCTTGCCTTTGTTTCGGAAGACCGTAGGGGGGTTGGTCTTTTATTGGATGAGCCTATATACTGGAATATAGCATTTGCTTCCATGCAGGTTCATAATAAATACCTGAATAAGCTTCTTGGGGGAATGTTCCTGCTTCGTGATGAAAACGGTATGAAAGCCTCTGCAAGGGATTATATAAAACAGCTTGAAATAAGGTGTACAAGTGAAAGCCAGAAGGTCAGGGAGCTGTCTGGCGGAAATCAGCAGAAGGTATGCCTGGCAAAAGCATTTGACCTGGAACCGGAGCTTCTCTTTGTATCCGAACCTACAAGAGGTATAGATATAGGTGCAAAAGCGCTTGTTCTTGAGGCTCTTAAAAAGTATAACAAGGAAAATAAAACTACTATCGTAATGATATCATCCGAACTTGAGGAACTGCGTTCAATTTGTGACAGAATTGCAATTGTCACTGAAGGAAAGATTTCAGGAATCCTTGATTCCAGCAAACCATCCTCTGAATTCGGACTCCTGATGGCGAACATAAAGCTGGACGAAAGGAAGGTGAACAGCAATGACTAATTTGCAGAATGATACAAAGAAGGCTGGAATGGGCGGGCTACAAGGTATTATAAAGAAGGTTGGAATGGCCAGGTTTATTATTGCATTATTCTTACTATTGCTGCTTATAATATCACCTTTTGCCGGGCTTAGGCTGGATTTGACCATTAGTGATATGATAACCAGGTTTGGAATGTATTCTGTTCTTATACTTTCACTAATACCCATGATACAGTCCGGCTGCGGACTGAATTTCGGACTCCCGGTAGGGGTAATAGCCGGAACATTTGGAGCTGTATTAAGCGTAGAATTTCGTTTAAAGGGTTTCACCGGATTATTTTTTGCTATAGTAGTCGGCGCAATTATTGGACTAATAGCCGGATACTTATATGGAAAGCTCTTAAACAAGGTTAAGGGCGATGAAATGATCATTGCCACCTATGTTGGTTTTGCTGTAGTGGCTCTGATGAGTATTGTTTGGGTCGTATTACCCTTTAAAAACCCGCATCTTATTTTAGGATACGGCGGTAATGGAATGCGTCAGACAGTCAACCTTGACGTGTACTGGATGAACAGGCTGAGTGACGTATTAGCTATAAAAATAGGTCCTTACTTCCAATTTGATACCGGTATGTTTTTATTCTTTGCTTTCATGTGCTTCCTTGTATGGGGATTTTTCAAGACAAAGACCGGTACCGCAATGACTGCAGTCGGATCAAACCCTGAATATGCAAGAGCTGCAGGTATCAATGTAGATAAAATACGTACCCTTTCAGTAATGTTGTCCACTGCTATTGCAGCTGTTGGAATTGTTGTATACGAACAAAGCTTTGGCTTTATTCAGTTATACACGGCTCCATTAAATCATACTTTTTCTACTATTGCTGCGATTCTTATAGGTGGAGCGGCGATTAACAAGGCATCAATAAAAAATGTAATAATCGGAGGATTTCTATCCTTTGGTATATTATACCTGGCACCTGTCGTAATAAACAGTACAATAAAATTGGATATTGCGGACGTTGTCAGACTGCTTGTGTCCAACGGCATGATTCTATATGCCCTTACAAGGAAGGAGAGATAGAATATGGCAAAGAGCAAAACGACGGTTCGTGATTTTATATCAAGGAATATGGTAATTATACTATTTCTCATAATAAGTGGAATTGCCATACCATTTTCAAAGTATACAGGACAGTACCTCGTACAGGAGGTAGTAACCAGACTTGGCAGAGACTCATTCCTGGTATTGGCATTGCTGCTTCCTGTTATGGCAGGTATGGGTATAAACTTCGGTCTGGCTTTGGGTGCATTTTCCGGTCAGATCGCATTGATACTGGTAACAAGCTGGGAGGTTCCTGGTGTGGCAGGAATGTTTCTTGCCATGTTGCTATCGGCACCTATCAGTATTTTGCTTGGATATATTGCAGGTGCAATACTGAACAGGGCTAAAGGACGTGAAATGATCACCTCCTTTGTGTTGGGCTTCTTTATGACAGGGGTGTACCAGTTCATAGTAATAATTTGTATGGGAACAATAATTCCTATACGTGACCCCAAGAATCTGCTTCTATTGTCAAAGGGCTTCGGAGTTAGAAATGCTATTCAGCTTACACAGACAAAAGGAGCCTTTGACATGTTCTTTGATAAACTGTTAGGTTTCCCGATAAAAATCTTTGGAATACACATTCCATTATTCTCATTTTTATTAATTGGAGTACTTTGTGCTTTAACGGTATGGTTCAGAAAAACCAAGCTTGGACAGGAAATGAGAGCTATCGGACAGGATATGGGAGTATCGGCAACTGCAGGAATCAATGTTGATAAAACTCGTATAGTAGCAATGATCGTATCAACTACTCTTGCCGGTTTTGGACAGTTGATTTCCATACAGAATATTGGTACCTTGAGTACTTATGCCGGTGCTGATACATTGGCACTTTATGCTGCCGCTGCGCTTCTTGTCGGAGGTGCAACTGTTAACAGGGCTAGTATTCCAAACGTTTTCCTTGGCACTGCGCTTTTCCATTTGATGTTCATTGTTATGCCTTTGGCATCAAACAATCTTTTGGGCTCAGCCGTCATAGGAGAATATTCCAGAACCTTTATCTCATACACAGTCGTAGCAGCTTCACTGGTGCTGCATGCATGGAATAGAGGCAGGGAAAAAGAACAGGAGCGCTTGAAACTGAGCAACCACAGAGTTTAAATGCATCCGCAGATGTCATTTGAAAATCAAGCATAAGCTGGGAGGGATGCTCTTAATGAGATTTGATAAAATTGTCGAGTCCATGAAGAATGACATAATAAAAGCTACACAAGAGCTTGTCAATATTAAAAGTATTGAAACAAAATCTGAGCCAGGCGCTCCTTTCGGAGCGGAAATCAGAAAATGCCTCGATAAGACGCTCGATATCTGCAAAGGCTTGGGCTTCAAAACGGAAAACTTTGATGGCTATGCGGGACATGCCGAATATGGCGAAGGCGATGAACTAGTCGGGATACTTGTCCATGTTGATGTTGTTCCTGAAGGTTCCGGATGGTCTCACAGTCCTTATGCAGGAGAAATAGCAGATGGGAAAATGTTCGGCAGAGGGACTATTGATGATAAAGGCCCCGCAGTTGCAGCTATATATGGATTGAAGGCAGTAATGGATTCCGGTGTGAAATTCAACAGAAGGGTAAGAATAATAGTTGGCTGTGACGAAGAAAGCGGACGTTGGGATTGCATGAAGCATTATTTCAAAAAAAATGAAATGCCGATGTGCGGATTTTCACCGGACGCTGATTTTCCGATAATAAACAGCGAGATGGGCATACTAATATTCAAGCTTGAAAAGGAATTCGCCAAGAATGAGGAAAGCTATTGCTGCGGCTTACGCATAAAGAGAATCCATGGCGGTAACAAGGTGAACATGGTACCTGATTACTGCGAGTGTGAACTGGAGATGCAGAAGGATTTTGCTGATAGAATCAGAAAGACAGTAGAATATATGAATGAAAAGCAAAATGCAAAGCTCACAGTGGAGATTGACGGCAGCAAATGCCTGATAAAATCTTACGGAATATCGGCACATGGAAGCACACCGGAGAAGGGAATTAACGCGATATCACAGTTGATATCCTGTGTTTGCAAGCTTCCGCTATGTGTTTCCGAGCAGACTGCATATATAAACTTCCTGGACACCCATATCGGAATGGAAACAGACGGGAAATCCATGGGCGTTGCAATGAGCGATGAAGTGTCAGGCAAGCTGGTATTTAACCTGGGAATTATAAATATAACTGAGGAAAAGGCCAGCGCAGCGATAAACATAAGGTATCCGGTTACAAGAACAAGAAATGATGTATATGATATAATCAAGGAGAAAATTTCCGCTCAAAGCATCAAACTTGTCGAGGGTGATGAAAAGAACCCACTCTATGTGCCGGCAGACAACTTTATTATAAAGATACTTCAGAAGGTATACGAAGATATAACCGGGCAGAAGTCAGAGCTTATATCTATAAGCGGGGGCACTTATGCAAGAGCGATAAAGAATGCTGTTGCCTTCGGACCGCTTTTCCCGGGAAAGCCGGAAACTGCACATCAGAAGGACGAGTATATAGAAATTGAAGATTTGATCAAATGTACGAAAATTTACGCTGAAGCAATATATGAATTAGTCAAATAACGAAAGATGCTTTCATTATTTGACGGGCGATAGACACGGGGTGATAGGCAATAGAATTTAGACAGGCTTCGAAGGTATGCTAATACCCATTGCCCATAGCCAATAGCCCATTGCCGGAAAATATTCCTTGACAACATTTAAGCATAATGGTACTATATATTAGTCAGTAAGCAGTAAGCAGGCAAAAACTTAATATAGTTATATTAAAAGCTTTATTGTTGAAAAGAAGAAGGTCCACTTCTCACCTTACGACATTGTCAGTAAGGTAAATAAGTCCAAAAAGCAAATTCGTTTATATGGGCAGGTGGATTATTCTATCTGCTCTAATTTTATATGGAGGTGAATAATTATAAGCGGTAACAAAGACTTACAGATCAATGAGGAAATAAGAGACAGGGAACTCAGGGTAATTGATGTAAACGGGGACCAACTTGGTATAATGTCTTCGAAACAGGCTTTGGAAGTAGCATCAGAAAGACAGCTTGATCTCGTAAAAATCGCTCCTCAAGCCAAGCCTCCCGTATGCAGAATAATGGATTACGGGAAATTCAAGTTTGAACAGAGTAAAAAAGAAAAGGAAGCCAGGAAAAATCAAAAAGTTATAAACATTAAGGAAATCCGTTTCTCACCAACAATCGAAGATCACGACTTGAGTTTTAAGGCTAAGAATGCGCAGAAGTTCCTGCAGGATGGTGATAAGGTAAAAGTCACAATTAGGTTTAGAGGCAGGGAAGTGGATCATGTTGCTTTTGGAGAAAAGGCCTTGGGAAGATTTTATGATATAGTGAAGGATTACTGTGTTGTTGAAAAGCCTGCTAAGCTTGAAGGCAAAAATATGACAATGGTATTGGCTCCCAAGCAGTAAACCTTGTAGGTTAATTAATTAGAGGCAACTCTAGTGCACGATATTTTATATATGTAATATTTCGGCACAAAGCATAATCAAATACAAATAGTACAGAAGGAGAGGATTTTTTATGCCTAAACAGAAGACCCACAGAGCATCAGCAAAAAGATTCAGCTTTACAAAGACTGGTAAGGTTAAAAGAGCATGTGCATATAAGTCACATATCTTGACAAAGAAGTCTACAAAGAGAACAAGGAAGCTTAGAAAGGGCGCTTATGCAAGTGCAACAGAAGCAAGAATAATAAGAAAGCTAGTACCATATAAATAATGGACGGGGAGGCAACAGAACATGGCAAGAGTAAAAAGAGCGTTAAATGCGCATAAAAAACGTAGAAAGATATTGAAGCTGGCAAAAGGGTATGTTGGAGCCAGAAGCAAAAAGTATAGAATCGCTAATGAAACCGTAATAAGGGCACTAAGATTTGCTTATATCGGAAGAAAGCTCAAGAAGAGAGACTACAGAAAACTCTGGATTGCCAGAATAAATGCAGCAGCCAGAACAAACGGCATATCATACAGCAAGCTTATTAACGGACTTAAGCTGTCAGGGATAGAGATAAACAGAAAGATGCTTTCAGAGATGGCAATAAACGATGCAGCAGGGTTTACAAAGCTTGTTGACATGGCAAAGGAAAAGCTGAACGCATAATTGTATCGTGATCGAAAAAGACCGAAAGGTCTTTTTTTGATGGTATGTTTATAATTTCCCTAGTTATTGTAAAAATTAATTGTGAATATATGGACTGCTATGGAATACATGGGTAAAACAAGCAAAATAAGGTAAAACGATAACAGCAGCTTTTAGTTCCTTATATTAGGCTAAAAACAGATTTGCACAGCATCTGCAGCCGTTGGACTTTGTTTTATTACATTATTTGTAGTGATATAATTAGATAGAATAACACTAAAGAATATGCAGCATTTATGGGGTGGTTAAAATACTGGAATTCAGTTTGCTTAGAAAAAGATTGAAAATAACTCCGACACAAATGATTGTAGTAGGTTTTGCTACAATCATACTTGCTGGCGGACTGCTTCTGAATCTTCCGATAGCCTCCAGAGATGGTCAGTCAGTTGGTTTTGTAAATGCCATTTTTACTGCAACCTCTGCTGTTTGCGTCACTGGTTTGGTAGTAGTTGACACGGGCACATATTGGACGGTTTTTGGTCAAGTTATAATTGCACTTCTTATTCAAATAGGCGGCTTGGGGTTTATGACAATGTCAACGCTTATTGCACTTATACTTGGCAGGAAGATTACTCTCAGGGAAAGACTCCTTATACAGGAATCACTGAACCAGTTTGACCTTGAGGGACTTGTAAGGCTTACAAAAAATATTATTATAGCTACTTTCACGATAGAATCAATAGGTGCTGTAATGTTTTCCATTATTTTTATTCCGGATTACGGTCTGAAAAAAGGTATTGCATTTGGAGTTTTTCATGCGGTGACAGCTTTCTGCAACGCAGGTTTTGACCTTATAGGAGGCTTCAGAAGCT
>JBLNDG010000260.1:0-5575 GCA_050261415.1 Caulobacteraceae bacterium
CCATAGACGGATTAACAGGCCGAAATTGCACAAGTAAAGCACATTAGCGGCGGGGTAAGTCGATGACCGTGCGGAAAATCGGGAAATCTAAACTCTTCAATCAAATGAGCCAGCCGAGAGATGAGGGCTTATCATGTAGAGGTGCTTGGCATGTTAATAAGGAAAGTGCGGTGGCCCTGTGAGATCTCCACCGAGCCGAAAGGGCAAACGCATATAAGAGTAATTCGAAGTTGCGGATGCGTGTGGAGAAGTCAGACAACCCCATAGTACGGGAGTAGTTGTTTGACCAAACAAACAATGAACGGAAGGGGTGTTGACCTTTGTAGACCAACTCAAGTACTTAGCGTAATGCAAAAGGCAACGTTGCTGCGGCAGAAACGAACCGGAGGAACGCAAGAAAGGAGAAGGATAAGTGAATCAAGAACTAAAGCTTACGGGTGGCCATGATACATCATAATCCGATCCAGAGAAAAGGATGGGCAATGATAACAAAATGGAACATAGAATACTTCTGCCGCATAGGGTTAATACCCTCAAACTGGCTATACTACAGCAAAATGTTTGGTTACACCCTAGAACAGTACATTGAACGTCAAACAAAGAAACTAAGAAAGAAGAAAGAAAAGTATATAGCAAGATTAAAAGAAAAAGGCCAGGAATACTATACTCCTGACCGTCTTACAAAAATTGCTAATGTACAAAGATTTGCTTTAACTTGATAAAACAAAAAACTACAATTGGTAAGCCGTATGCCTTAATAGGGCACGTACGGTTTGATAAGGGGGGAGCCAAGAAATTGGTTTCCCTACTTTCTCTGCCCTTTTTTAGGTGAAAAAACATAGAGGAACAAGAAGCACCTACCAAGTCGGCAGATAGAAGAACGTTGGAAAACTCAACAACTATGTGCTATAGTATATTTGAGCATGGCACACAAGTATATAAAGGTAATCCTGCGTTTATAGTTTTGAAGATAATTTATATTCTGTGCAGCGAGAGGAGTTTCCTGTGAATTTATATACTCTCTATTGGAGGGATTTTTATGGCGCAAACAACTAAAAAGGCACTTGCCGCATCGCTCAAAAAGTTACTTGAAGAAAAACCGCTTGATAAAATTACAGTTATGGATATTACCGAAGACTGTGAAGTGAACAGACAAACATTCTATTATCATTTTGAGAATATATATGATCTTGTCGAATGGATTTATACAACAGAAGCAACAAAAGCACTTGGCGGTAAAAAGACTTATGATACATGGCAGCAGGGCTTTTTTCAAATTTTTGAATATGTACTTGAAAACAAGGTGTTTGTAACGAGAACATATCATTCCATCAATCGAGAGCACCTGGAACGTTACCTTTATAATGAAACATATAATCTTCTAATTGGGGTTGTCGAAGAAAAAGCAGCCGGTATGCATGTAAGGGATGATGATAAGGCGTTTATTGCGCACTTTTATAAATATGCATTTGTAGGACTTATGCTCGAATGGATTGGTAAAGGGATGAAAGAGGAGCCTTCTGCTATTATAGAGCGATTAAGCGTTCTTATTCATGGAGATATCACTAAGGCGCTTGAAAAATTCAGCGCCGATCGTCATATTTAGACAAGCAGGCTCTGTTGTATAAAGTTTTTACAATATCAGCCTTGTGTTGAAAGCTTCAACACAAGGCTGATATTGTCTATTGTGAACCTCCGGGATATTTTTTATCATATAGTCGTAAAATAAAGATTCGGAGGTAATTAATATGTATTATAGTAATGGAAATTATGAAGCATTTGCACGTCCTCAAAAACCGGCTGATGTAGATAAAAAATCAGCCTATCTGGTTGGATCCGGTTTAGCATCTCTGGCAGCAGCATGCTTTTTGGTGCGTGACGGCCAGATGAAGGGTGAACGCATTCATATCCTAGAGGAACTGGGTATTGCTGGTGGTGCCTGTGATGGTATACATGACAGTCAAAAAGGGTTTATTATTAGAGGCGGACGCGAAATGGAAAATCATTTTGAATGCTTGTGGGATTTGTTCCGTTCAATTCCTTCTCTTGAAACAGAAGGTGCTTCTGTTTTGGATGAGTTTTACTGGCTGAATAAGAAAGATCCGAACTATTCTCTGATGAGAGCAACTGTAAATCGGGGCCAGGATGCCCATACCGACAGGAAATTTGGACTGAGCGAAAAGGCTTCAATGGAAATTGTCAAGTTATTTATGACTCGTGATGAAGACTTATATGATAAGAAGATTACTGATGTATTCACAGATGAATTTTTCTCCTCTAATTTCTGGTTATATTGGAGAACAATGTTTGCGTTTGAAGACTGGCATAGTGCTTTAGAAATGAAGCTATACATTCAGAGATTTATTCACCATATTGGTGGTTTGCCTGACTTTTCTGCATTAAAATTTACCAAGTATAATCAGTATGAGTCATTAATTCTTCCTATGATAAAGTATCTTGATTCACATGATGTTCATATTCAATATGATACCAAGGTAACCAATGTTGTTTTTGACATTCAAAAAGGCAAAAAGGTTGCCACTAAAATTGTTTGTCAGCGTGGCGGCAAGGAAGAATGCATTGATCTTACAGAAGATGATTTAGTATTTGTTACAAACGGCAGCTGCACAGAAAATTCTACTCTAGGTGATAATGATCATGCCCCAGAATTTAATGATTCTTTAGGAGGCTGTTGGGAACTTTGGAGAAATATTGCAAAGCAGGATCCATCATTTGGTCATCCAGACAAATTCTGCACCAATACGAAAGCAACAAACTGGGAATCTGCTACGATTACCACTCTTGACGATAGGATTCCTCCGTATATTGAAAAGATTTGTAAGCGTGATCCTTTCAGCGGGAAGGTCGTTACCGGCGGTATCATTTCGGTAAAAGACTCAAAGTGGCTCATGAGCTATACTTTGAATCGTCAGCCTCATTTTAAAGAGCAGCCCAGAAATCAGCTTGTTGTCTGGGTATATGGTTTATTCACAGATGTTCCGGGTGATTATATAAAGAAGCCGATGAGAGAATGCACCGGCATAGAAATTACCGAAGAATGGCTGTACCATATGGGCGTGCCTGAATCTGAGATTCATGACATGGCTACAAAATCTGCCCACTGTATACCGTGCATGATGCCATATATCACTGCATTCTTCATGCCGCGAGCGAAAGGTGACAGACCAAAAGTTGTTCCAGATGGTTGTGTAAACTTTGCTTTTATCGGACAGTTTTCCGATACTGTACGCGATACTGTATTTACAACTGAATATTCAGTTAGAACAGCAATGGAGGCGGTTTACACGTTACTGGATATTGACCGTGGCGTACCTGAGGTTTTTGCTTCATGTTATGATATACGTGTACTGCTGGATTCCACTTCGAAAATGATGGATAGTAAAAAGCTTATTGATATGAAGCTCCCATTTATATTGAACTTGATTGGAAAGAAAGCTTTGAAGAAGATATCCGGAACGGTCATTGAAGATTTATTGAAACGGTATAACATAATTTAGCCGGATGTTTTGATTTGCCGAGGAAAGTATTGAAAGATGCCCGCAAAATGAGTAAACACTCTATTATTTAAAATGTCAAAGACAGTATTTAGAGGCTATGGAGCTTCAAGGGATCAATAAGCCCAAAATTGATTACATCAGTAACGTATCACCATCTATAATGATTGCGCAAAATGAATATAGTAAAAATCCGCGTTCATCCGTCGGTACAGTCACCGACATTTATACAGACCTTAGGATGATTTACGAAAAACTAAGCAAAAGAACATGACCTAATTGCAAAAGGGAGATACTATCCTCCGGGTGCAAAGAAGCGCTTGAGAAGTTAAAAGATGATTTTATAGTTTATATGTATTGCAATCATTGCAATTATAAGATGAAAAAGCTTACAAGGACTCATTTTTCCTACAACACCAGGGAAGGTGCCTGTGAAACATGCCAAGGCTTGGGCAAGGTCCTAAAGATAAACGGGAACAATGTGGTTCATGAACATTTATCCCTGGAAGCTGGAGCGATCGATTTTTAGGAACAAAAATACAAGGATTATCAGATTTCAGCATTGTACAATGCTTTCAAACATTATGGCATGCCTATTGAACCAAATACTCCGGTTATAGATTTTAGTAAAGGGCAAAAAGCAATTCTACTTTACGGTGTTGAAAGCGATGAAATAAAGAAAATGTTTTCAGGCATTGTTCCTCCTCGAACGGTGGCGGAGGGAAGGTTTGAAGGCATATATCCTGTCCTTTGGAGGAGGCTGTCGGAAAAAGGTGGTGAGTCAGAGGTGCTGGATGCTTATTTTGAATCCGATACCTGCCCGGATTGCAAGGGGGAACGGTTGAATGAGTTAAGCCGCAGTGCAACTGTAATGGACACACGGCTTCCGGAGTTGGTGTCGTTATCCTTGGAGGAACTGCGCCAATGGTTATTTGAGCTTGAAAGCCTTGCAAGTGCCACAGATAAACTTATAGTGGAACCTTATATATTGGATTTGAAAACAAAAATTCAGAGAATCATCAATGTTGGACTTGGTTATCTTTCCCTCGACAGACAAACTAGGAATCGCTGTTGAAGATGCATTGGATATATTCAACAATCATCCCAAAATTCAAAAGATATTAAAATTGCTTGTAGATGTAGGATTAGGTTATCTGGAACTCGGCCAGACATTGACTACTTTATCCGGCGGCGAAGGCCAACGTTTAAAGCTGGCTACGGAACTAATCAACAACGAAGGTAATAAAAATCTGTACCTAATCGATGAGCCGACAACAGGATTACATCCGATTGATGTAGAAAACTTTCTTGTGCTTTTAAACCGGATTGTAGATTCAGGAAGCACAGTAATTGTAGTAGAACACAATCAGCAAATCATTAAAGCCTCGGATTGGATAATAGACCTTGGACCTGAAGGCGGGATAAATGGAGGTAGGGTAATAGCCGTAGGCACTCCTGATGACATAATATCAAATAAGAATTCCGCAACAGGCAAATTTTTAGGCATATGATTGAAATGCACCAGACATTACATCTATGTTGAATCAGTTGCGTTGGTAATGCGGGAGTAAAAAAGCTATACTATTTTAAACAGGAGGTAATGCAAGTATGAGCAAGTTATATGAATTTGAAGCAGAGATTAAGAAGGTACCTGATATTGACGGTGCATATATAGAAATACCCTTTGATGTAAAGGCGGAGTTTGGAAAAGGGAGAGTGCCCGTCATCGCCACTTTTGATGGAGAACCATATGAAGGCAGTCTTGTAAAAATGAAAACGCCATGTCATATCATTGGAATCAGGAAGGAGATAAGAGCAAAAATCGGCAAGCAGCCTGGAGATACAATCAAGGTAACAATCCGGGAAAGAACTGCTGAAAAATAAGTTTTCAGAACCTGTAAAAAAGCTGTACGGAAACAGTATCAATGCTTCCGTACAGCTTTTATTTATGGGCTTTAGCCTGTTGAGCTAGCGGAGCAGCGAAACAATGAACCACCCGCTATGCGGGTGCGCGACAGGTGTTATACAAAAAAATCACCTTTCCAGTATAATAGAGTTGT
>JBLNDG010000261.1:0-40627 GCA_050261415.1 Caulobacteraceae bacterium
TAGGACTGACCGGAGCAAAACCAGGATGCGAGAATGGAGATTGTGGCGCATGTACTGTACTTGTTGACGGATGGCCTGTCAAGTCGTGTATAATGCTGGCTGTCGAAGCTGTAGGGCATAAAGTGACTACAATCGAAGGCTTGAAGGATGCGCCAATCCAAAAAGCTTTTATTGAAAAGTGGGGGTTCCAATGCGGCTACTGTACTCCCGGCTTTATAATGAATTGCCAGGGACTTGTTAATGTTCATCCGGATGCAGATGAAGAAATGATTGAGGAATGGCTTCAATCCAATATTTGCAGGTGCACAAGCTATGAAGAAATCAGAAAAGCTGTAAAATCCGTATTAAGCGGGATGTCCGGTTCATCTGACTAGTAAAGTGTAAACACAAATATAAAGCATTGTATTCATTGAAAGAATACAGTGCTTTTTCTATATGGGTTCTGATGGTATAATCATATTAAAGGACTTAACAGTGGACATAATAATATTATTAATTGAAAGGTGTAAGGAAAATGAGCGATATACTTAATATAGTCAAAGATAGGACGCTAACATACGAACAGAAAATCGTAAGCCTTGCCCGCGCTGCAGAGAACACACTGCATGTACTCAATGTTTCCAAAGAGGTTGAAGAATACAGGCAGGAGGGAATAATATGTGATTTAGGCGAAGGCAATGCGCCGTACAGACCCAGATATATCGTACCCGACTATGAAAAATTCATGAAGCAGGGGAGTGAATTTTTAAGATTGAAGCCGGCTGAAGATATTTGGGAAGCAACTAATAGCCTTTTAATATTATACAGGCATGTACCGTCAATAACCACAATGCCTGTTTTTGTAGGCAGCCTGGATACGCTGCTTGAACCGTTTATAAAGGATGAAGAAGAGGCATATAAAGCCATTAAATTATTTTTAATGCACTTGGACCGTACTATTACCGATTCCTTCTGTCATGCAAACATAGGTCCAATGCCGACAAAGGCAGGGAGATTGATACTGCAGGCAGAAAGGGAGCTTCAGGATGCTGTCCCGAATTTGACAATCAAGTATGGCAAGGAGACACCGGAGAAGTTTGCATTGGATGCGGTCAGGACCGCACTTGTATCAGCAAAACCCAGCTTTGCAAACCATGAAATGTTTATGTCAGAGTTTGGGGACAGGTACGCTATTGCAAGCTGCTATAACGGGCTTCTTATCGGAGGAGGCAGTTTTACCCTTACCAGACTCGTACTAGCAAGGCTGGCAAAAAAAGCGGAAAGTGTAGAGCACTTTCTCGATGTAGTTCTTCCAGATGCTATTGATAGAATGGCAGGATTCATGGATGAGCGGATTAAGTTTATAATGGAGGACAGCGGATTTTTTGAAAGCAGCTTTCTGGTAAAGGAAGGTCTGATAGATAGGGACAGATTTACTGCAATGTTTGGCTTGGTAGGCCTCGCAGAATGCGTTAACCACCTTCTAGGAGCGAAGGAACAGCGTGATAGATTTGGACACAGCGGGAAAGCAAATGCTTTGGGCTATAAAATTATCGAAAGCATGTATGAAAAGGTATCAAAGCATATTAACAAATATTGTAAGGGAACAGACAACCATTTCCTACTGCATGCACAGGTAGGAATTGACACTGACTTTGGAATCAGTCCGGGCTGCCGTATACCGATAGGGGAAGAGCCGGAAATCCATGAGCACTTGCTTCAAAGTGCCGCTTTCCACAAGTTTTTCCCTTCTGGAATCGGGGATGTTTTCAGCTTTGATGAAACAGTAAGGAACAACCCCGGATATCTGCTGGATATAGTAAAGGGAGGATTTGCTTCAGGATTAAGATATATCTCCTTTTATGCTTCAGATAGTGATTTGGTTAGAATTACAGGATATTTAGTGAAAAAGTCAGATATTGAAAGGCTGAAGAACGGCGGACCGGCGCTGCACGATACAGTTGCATTAGGCCTTGGAGCAGTTCAGAACTCCAGGGTATTGGAAAGAAAGGTTAGGTACGATGACCGAGGCATTAATAAATAAGATACTACCTTTCAGTTCGGTAGATGGGCCTGGAAACCGCACGGTAATATTTTTTCAGGGCTGTAATTTTAATTGTTTGTATTGCCATAATCCGGAGACTATAAACAGATGCAACGGCTGTGGAGAATGTATAAAGGTATGTCCTGCCGGTGCATTAAGCAAAGACAGTGGTAAAATAAGCTGGAACTCTGTGGCGTGTTTGAATTGCGATGCCTGCTTTAAAGAATGCCGCTTCGGAAGCAGCCCGAAAACCAAAGTTATGTCGGTTGATGAAGTCCTTAATGCAGTAAATAGAGTCAGGGCATTTATCTCCGGTATTACGGTTTCGGGGGGAGAATGCATGCTGCAAAAGGAATTCCTTCTCGAATTGTTTAATGAGGTCCATAAGCTGGATCTCACTGCTTTCGTGGATTCCAACGGCAGTCTTGACTTTTCAAAGGAAGAGGAATTGGTAAATGTATTGGATGCAGTAATGCTTGATATAAAATCCTATGACAATGAAGAGCACAAGATGCTTACTGGTGCGGCCAACGGCGAGGTGCTGAAAAATGCTGCCTATCTGGCTGAAAAGAATAAATTGTACGAGGTAAGGACTGTTATTGTTCCGGGTATATTGGATAATAAACAGAATGTGGACAGGATCAGCCAGTATATAGCAAGCCTTAACCCGGAAGTCAGGTACAAATTGATCAGCTACAGGCCGGTAGGAGTAAGGGAGAATATGAGGCATATTCCGGTGCCTTCTGTTGAAATGATGGAAAAGTTGAAAAATATCGCCCAGACAAATGGATGTAAGAATGTAATAATTGTTTAGACAATACTCGGTAAATACTCAATGCGTATGCTATAAAGCGCTATGAGTATTTTTTTTAACAAATAATGGTTTGTGTTGTAATATACTTCATATTATAATAATTACATAAAGCGGTTTATTTGGATCATGATTCCATATGAGGGTTGTTATACCTGGGATATATTGTATTGTTTGGAGGGTATCCTGTCTTCTGAGGGGGTAATAATGTGATTTATGTTGGGTCTTCGGCTGCAGTGAAGCAGTCTAATGGTTCAAAATACACATTTTTAGCTGTCTATTTCCTTATCTTAATTTCCGGATTTATATTATCTCATTTCCTTTTTCTTGATTTTTGGGTTAAACAGAACAATATGATGCATATCATCATAGAGCTTTTAGGTATGTCATTTATTATTTTTTCCTTTGTAGATATATGGAATGCATATGAAGAGGTTAACAAGTTCAACCAGCGGCTTGGAGTTGCTTTGCTGATATTTATCATAATCAATTCCCTTCATATTTTTAATTATGCGGATTATATCCGGATGCCTGCTTCTGTAGCAGCTGCAATAATGGATGTTTCCATAAAATATAGCGTTTTGATTGCATACTGTGAAGTTATTGTTTTGCTGTTACTCAGCTTCCACGGAAACAATTGGGAGATACCCAGATGGCTTGGATTAACCCTCTCACTGACATTAGCATTTGTATTTTTATGGGTTATGATTGAAATCGCCCGGTACATTCCCATGTTTTATGACAATTCCTATACCACCTCTACAAAATTTTATATTGATATAGTACTATGCGCAATACCTTTTTTAATTATTGCTGCTTATGCAAATAAAAGCAATGAGAGTAAGGATGAGCGCGAGAAGGTTATGTTCCGGTATATTATTATTGCAGTATGTTTTTTCATCTCTTCGCGGTTATGTTTTGTATTTAGTACAACAACTACATCACCTATGCAGTTTTTCGGACATTTGCTAAAGCTCGCCTATTACTATTTCATATATCACGGCGTTTACAAAACAACTATCGATTACCCGTACATGCAGGTTAAGTCAATGCGGGATTACTATAAAAATCTATTAAACGTCGCACCTATTGGAATCATTACATTTGATTCCTTTGGTAAGCTTAATTATTTAAACAGGCAGTGTGAAGTATTCTTTAACAATGAAGTAAATAAATTATATGGGGCTACATTTGAAGAGTTTATAGGCTCTTTAGAGATATTAGGATTAAGCAGAAGCAAACTTTTGGAAGAAATGAGAAATATCCAAAAGGAGCCCATAGTGTTCTATGGGGCACCCGTATACAATGGAATCAAAGGCACAAAGCTTATATTTAATGTTGTACAAATGGATAGCGGATTAGTGCTAGTTACCAGGGATGCAAAGAAGGCACAGGCGATAGAAAATATGCAGCTTCAGACTCAGACCTTATTGGATTCTATTGATAATATATTGTTTATAGTTGATATTAACAAGAAAATAGCGATGTGCAATAAAAAGTTTATGGAAGTAACAGGAATAAAGCAGAATGATGTGGATGACATAAGTATTTATCAACTTTTCAATATGCTAAAGCTGGATGTCAAAGAAACCGATTCCATGGATTGCAATCATGAAGGGATGACAAAGGGCAGGATATGGAACATTCAAACTATCAGTGGGATTTTAAAGAAGATTAGTGTAGATTGTTCACCAATACATGATATTGATAATGAAAAAATCGGATGGATAA
Organism: Caulobacteraceae bacterium; assembly: GCA_050261415.1. Classification (GTDB taxonomy): domain Bacteria; phylum Bacillota; class Clostridia; order Lutisporales; family Lutisporaceae; genus JBLNDG01. The sequence goes on from JBLNDG010000261.1 coordinate 4,566, forward strand.
TTGTAGGACGGGATGTAACAGAGTCTGCAAAGGAGCAGGAAAGAGCAATGCAAAGGGAAAAGATGGCTTTGATCGGGCATATGGCTGCGGGACTGGTACATGAGATTAAAAATCCCCTCGCTTCGATTAAGGGCTTATGCCAGTTGATATTGAGCAAGGCAAAGCATGAAAAGATAACAGATTATGCCGCGGTAATGGAAAATGCAGTAGATGATATCAACAAAATAGTATCGGATTTTCTTCAGTTCTCCAGGCCAACAGTGGGAGAGCTTGAAAAGACAAACATCAATGATTTGTTAAGATCACTTGAAATAATCGTATCAACAAATGCTTATAAAAACGGAGTAATGACACAATTCTGCTACTGCATGCCGGATAAACCTATACTTCTGAATAAGCAGCAGATAAAGAATGTAATCCTCAGTATGGTTGACAACGCTATAGATGCAATGAACGGAGCAATTGATCCAAGACTAATCATAAGTACTGACTATTATGAAATGAGAAACGAGATACATTTATCAATAAAGGACAACGGAATGGGAATGACAGAGGAGCAGCTCGCAAATGTAGGAACGCCCTTTTATACCACGAAATCCAAGGGTACAGGGCTTGGAATAAGTATATGCAAAAATATAATAAGCGAGCACGGAGGAAGCCTCAAAATTGAAAGCAGCCTTGGAGAAGGGTCGGTGTTCACTATAATTCTGCCCTGCATTGATTAACTTGCAGGATATATTTGTTCCATATATTCCCTTATTTTATCATTCCAGTGCCTATAAAGCCTTGGCTTTTCCTCTTCAACCACTGACATGAAGGTATCAAGCACCCCAAGCTTATAAAGGCCTTTAGCCAGATGTCTTGGGAAATCCCTTTTTTTTGAGAAACATTTCTTAGGGTCTATAACTGACAGGTTTCCATCGGGTCGGACATAAATATCCCTACAACGGACGTCCAATTTTGTAAACCTTAGTTTTCTGAACTCATCAAGCAGTTCTATCAGCTTATGCGCCAATTCCCTGTCCATGCCGTTCTTTTTGATATAATGCTTCAGCGAAACTCCTGCGACATAGTCTCTTATCATATAGTTGCCCTGCATACCGTGAACCCTGGGAAAATGCCTGTTATTGTCTATCTTTTTTAAAATTCGGTATTCCTTTATACAGCTTTTGGCGTCAAAGCATATTTTGATTACTTTACCTTCCGGGAGTCTATAAACTACTCCGTTGTGCCCTTTACCAAGATACTCACAATCAAGCAGGTTCACATCAAAATTCTTTATATATCTCCTATAAAGCCTTTTACTCATAACAAAACCTCTAATCAAAGTTTTATATATAGCTGACACTGAATATGCCCATACATTATGTATATGATAGTTCAAGCTGATTTGGCACAGGCTGAAAAATAAAATAACAATCTTAGGCTTATTTTGAATAATCTGTATATTGTCATAAAAACTTAACACAGTTTTTACCAGCCGATAACAATACTATGTTTTATTTATGATATTATATTATCTGAAAGGAGGTGAAAGAATGAATTATTTAATGGACTATCATGTACACTCTACTCATTCAATAGATGGGCACAGTACAATAATGGAGCTATGCAGGAGTGCAATAAGCAAAGGTATAAACGAGATTGTAATTACCGACCATTTTGAACCTTATGACGGCAATGGAGGGTGTCCGCAATATGATCAAAAACATTATTGGATAGAAGCAATAAAAGCAAGGAAGGTTTTCAAGGGAAGGCTTCAGGTAAAAATGGGCGTGGAGCTTGGACAGCCTCATCTTTTTCCAGAAAGTTCAGAAGCTGTACTGGCGGATTTTCCTTACGATTATGTAATAGGTTCTGTCCATAAGTTCCCGGGCGGAAAGGATGCTTCAGAGCTTGATTATTCAGCTATCAGTGAAGAAGATGCGTGCAGCATGTATCTGACACAGTTGAAACAGCTTATAGCTTGGAATAACTTTGATTGTATCGGGCACTTGGACCTTATAAAAAGGTATAGTGTCGGCACATACGGAAGAAATATTTCACTGGTATGTCAGTATGACCTCCTGAGGGAAGTACTGAAGGCAGCAATAGTCAAAGGCAAGGGTATTGAAATCAATACATCAGGTCTGAGACAGACGCCGAGGGAGACCATGCCGGGATTGGATGTGCTGAGACTCTACAAAGAACTTGGAGGAGAGGTACTGACTATCGGTTCTGATGCTCACTTTGCAAGCGATGTCGGCAAGGGTGTGCCAGAGGCATTGGATATGGCAAGAGAAGCGGGCTTTAAGTTCATAACTGTATTTAAAGACAGGGAACCTCAATGGATAAGGATATCCGGAGAAAAGAATGCTTACGGAAATACACTACAGACTAATACAATCTAGTCTGGTGCCACCGTAAGCATTATTGTTTTATGGGGTTAAATTTTATGCACATTCTGAATTATTTGCGTTTTTTAGTATTATTCTAAGCTCATCACCGGACAATGTTTCTTTATCCAGCACGAGGTCGGTTATTTGTTTCAGTTCTTTTTTATATTGGACCAACAGTTCCCGTGTCTCGTTTTCAACCTGGTGCAATATTGCTGTAATAGTACTGTGTAGTTTATCGCCCGGTAAATCTTCTGCCGATATGATACCAAGCTCAGACATACCGCTGTATATGATTTGCTTTGCCATGTCTGAAGCATGCTTGAAGTCACTTGAACCTCCGGTGCTGCGGTTATCCAGTATTATTTCTTCGGCTACTGTACCGGCCAAAGCAACAGAAATCCTTGCCTTCAGGTAATCCAGCGTATAAAGGTACATATCATCCTCCTGTGTCTGCCTTACATAACCAAGAGCATTGCTTCTTGAGGCAACATTTACACTGGCCACTGAACCGGGAAGCTTCAGTTCACCAACGAGTGCATGGCCTGATTCATGTACGGCTATCCTGAACTTTTCATCCTTACTTGGCAGCCTGTCAAGCTTTTCTCCCATCATGACCTTTTCTATAGCACTGCGGAAGTGGTGGGGTTTAATATTATCAGAACCCTCACGCATAGCCAGAATGGCAGCTTCGTTTGCTACGCTTTCCAACTGTGCACCTGAAAAGCCGAATGTGTCTCTTGCAACAGAATCAATCGAAACATCTTCTGCAAGGGGCTTGTTCTTTGTATGCAATTTTAATATATGAACTCTGCCCTTCTTATCAGGCAGGTCTACCTTTACCAAACGGTCGAAACGTCCGGGACGGAGCAGGGCTGAATCAAGCATGTCCACACGGTTGGTAGCACCTATGACAAGAATTCTTACCTCTTCATTGGAGGTTATGCCGTCCATCTGCACCAACAGTTCGTTCAATGTCTGGTCATGCTCCTGATGGCTGTTGTTCTGTCCTCGTGCACCACCCAGTATCTCAATTTCATCTATGAATATGACTGCACTGGATTTTTTCAAATTCTTTGCGGTTTGTCTTGCCTGGCTGAAAAGCTGCCGCACTCTCTGAGCACCTACGCCGACATACATTTCAACGAACTCTGATCCGCTGGCGGACAGGAAAACTGAGTTCGTATATTGAGCGGCTGCTTTCGCCAGCAATGTTTTTCCTGTTCCGGGAGGACCATTAAGAAGTATACCTTTCAAAGGGCGTATTCCAAGTGATTTTATCTGCTCACTGTTTTTAATAAACTCAAGAGCCTCACGGAGCTCATTTTTTGCGATTTCCTGACCTCCTATATCATCAAAGGATATGGTATGAACCCTTTTTACCTCAGAGCTTGAGTAGGAACTGCTTTTCGCAAGCCTCGCCCTATTGAAATAGAATATGGTACCGAGCAAACCGGCAAAAAATAGTACAGGTATAATGTTAATTCCCTGAAGTGCCAGAAAAAGCAACACTCCGGCTGCTGCACCGATAATTATTTCAATATGCTTCAATATGCTTCACCTCCCATTCCTTCTGACTGGCGGGATATTACCGTATATAAGGAATTATCCTTCTTGGTAAGCTGTAAGTATACGTTGCTTTTATCAACATAAAGCTGTGCTTCTACTCCCGCTGCCTTAGCTTTTTCCTGGGTTTTTTCCGCAAGCTGCGGGAAATTCCCGTCAACTATGGCTTTTTGCACATAATTATTAATGTCATAATAAAGCTTCTCCAGCTCTGGAGTACGGGTATCCTTGAATTCCAATGTATAAGGTTTCCCATTCAGGGTTTGTACAATTTTTTGATTTATTTCATTATATGTTTTTTGGAGATTTGCAGAATTGTCGAGAGTTACATATATATTCATAGGCTCATTTACCTTATTACTGTCCTGCCAAGTAACCTGGCGAACTCCGGCCACATTTTTCAGCGCATTGTCCAAAGGCTTTTCAACAGCGTAGCTCTGCCATGCATGTTGTCCAACATATAAAATTGCTGCTGTTATTATAAATGTCAGACAACCTTTCAATAAACGAACTTTTCCTGCGTTCATAATACACCTCCTAGTATAAAATAATAAGCTCAAGCACACTCAAACGATAGTTTACATAATGTATTATAACACACAGAAGCACGTTCACCAACGTAAGATTTTGACATGAGAATAAAAACCACAATCTTACATAAAATAGTATGTGATATGAAACCTTGCATATATAATGCATTGCTATTAAAATCGAAAGGAGGTTTTGCAATAGATGGATAGAGTGGCTCTTATATTAGTAATTGTCGGTGCATTGAACTGGCTTTTGATAGGATTGTTCCAGGTCGACCTGGTTGCTTCTCTTTTTGGAGGACAGGGTTCGGCAATAAGCAGGATAATTTATACATTGGTAGGCGTAGCAGGCATATGGTGCATCAGCCTATTGTTCAGAGAACGCGGCAGGGCCAGATAATTCTGCATTTGTTTAAAACATGCACTTTTTAAAAAGAATAAATGGTTGGCTAAAAGGAATTCCATACATGGGATTCTTTTTAGTTTGCGAACAAATCTTAGGCATTAAGGACTTTTATATGTTATAATAATTCAATGATGAGTATGTACTATGTGGAGGAAAATCATATGCTTCAATCACATCTGGGAGAATTGGCTGCACTTTCGACAGCTCTTTGCTGGACTGTTACTGCTGTTGCGTTTGAATCGGCAGGCAAAAAAGTCGGATCACTTTCTGTAAATCTTATAAGGTTAATAATAGCATTTTTTCTGCTAGGTGCATTTACCTTCTTTACAAGAGGTATGATACTGCCCTTTGATGCCACGGGCTCCAACTGGTTATGGCTGCTAATTTCCGGGATGATTGGTTTTGTTGTAGGAGATTTGTTCCTGTTTCAAGCCTATGTGGAAATCGGCTCGCGAATATCGCTGCTTATTATGTCCGCTGTACCACCGATAACAGCATTGACAGGCTTTCTAATTATGGGGGAGAAGATAACGCTCATGGCATTTGCGGGGATGCTGGTTACGGTTGCAGGTATAGCTATTGTAATACTGAGCAGAAGCTCCGGGGATAAGAAGGTCAAGCTTTCCCATCCGTTAAGAGGTCTCACATTTGCTTTCATCGGAGCATTGGGACAAGCCTTCGGACTTGTTTTCAGCAAGCTTGGAATGGGGACATACAATCCTTTTGCTGCTACACAGATAAGAGTTATTGCTGCAATTGCAGGTTTCTCCATAGTTATTACCGTATCAAAAAAATGGGGAAATCTATTTGCTGCAGTGAAAGATTGTAAGGCCATGAGAAACATAGCAATAGGCTCCTTCTTCGGACCCTTTCTTGGGGTATCTTTCTCGCTGCTGGCTGTGCAGCATACCGCAACAGGCATTGTTTCGACCATAACCTCCATATCACCGATACTGATAATACCGGCATCAATCATGATATTTAAGGAAAAGGTACTGGCGAAGGAGATTATTGGGGCACTCGTATCGATTATCGGGGTTGCACTGCTGTTTATATAGCCGATTTGCTGAACTATATAACGGAAAATTAGTATTAACGGACTGTTTTGGTTAATATGTCAAAACAGTCTGTTTTTTTGCTGTAAATTCATAGGAGAAATTTGGCAAAATTTAATTAGAAAAATTGATATTTCATGTATAAATTAACCAATTGTGTAAAAGCTCATAAAAGAATGTGCCAAGGGTACGGCCTTACCTGCTAAAAATGTTGTATTGCAGTGCTTACTGTACTTATTGGTCGACTGAAAATAAGTGAAAAAAATGGAAGATAGTGCTAAACTTATAATAAAGTTTTTTTATAATTATCAAATATGAGGTTGGTATATTAATGATTGTTGAAAAGAAAAAACGGTGTATGATAGTCAGGTTTGCCTTGAAGATATTCCTCATAATCATGCCGATATTATGTACTGGAAATATTGCAGCCAATGCAGGAATAAGCACACCAGGGAAAAATCTGATAAGTGGCCTTCATCCTTTGCCGGATAACTATGGCAAGAGAGAGCAAGTATTCAATATAATTACAGAACCGTTTTCATACAAAATTAAAGCTATAAGTAAGGATTACACTAACTTTGAGACTGAAACAACACCTGTTGGAGGGGCAATCGTACCTCCGGCAACTTCTGAGATTACGCCGGCGGCACCTTCACCACAGTCAAATCCTGACGGGTCCGCTTCTATGACAATCACTGCTTTGCTAAATAGAGAAACAGGTACCGCAGCTGCTTATGTAAGTGAAAGCATTCTGTACCAGCTTCTATCCTTAAGCAAATTGCAAGCTGACGGTACTAAGGATATATCAATAGCCATCCTCAAGGTTGATGGGGCAACGGATTATATCGTAGATTTACCAACAAATGTACTTGCAAAATTGACAGATACTGAAGATATAACAATCAAAACTGAAGAAGCAAATATCACTCTACCAAGTAATATGCTAAACGGTGATGAATCAGTAAGGAACAAGAATATCAGCCTGTTGATAAAGAAGATTGATAAGAGTATATTATCTCCGGAAGTGCAGCAGAGGGTTATTGACAAACCAGTAATTTTTCTGGCTTTCATCGTCGATGGAGTGATTAAGGAATACAATAATCCAGATAAGCCTGTAACAGTTAGCTTTAATTACAAACCAACAGGAGCTGAACTGCTTGAGCCTGAATTTCTGGTTGTATGGGATATAGACAATGCAGGCAATCTGATTGAAGTACCAAGCGGCAGATATGATGCGGCAACAGGTATGGTTTGTTTCACAACAACCCACTTCGATGAATATGCACTTGTATATAACCACAAGTTGTTTATTGATATAAATAACAGCCACTGGGCAAAGGAGACAATAGAAATTCTGGCTTCAAAGGGTATAGCAAGGGGTACTGCCGATAGGATTTTTGCACCGGAAGGCAGCATAACAAGGGGAGACTATATTGCAATGCTGGTTAAAGCCCTGGGTATCAATACCGAAATCAATGAAAACTTCATTGACATAAGTATCACGGATGCTAATTTCAAAGAGATAGCAGTTGCGAAAAAACTTGGCATTACAAACGGAGTAGGAAATAATATGTTTAAGCCCGATGACTATATCTCAAGACAGGATTTAATGGTGCTTACAGACAGGGCGCTTACCGTAGCTAAGAAAACAAAGGAAAAAGGAATACTCTCCGACTTGGATAAATTCTCTGACTGTAGGGAAATAGCAGAATATGCAAAGATCAGCGTTTCAAACATGGTGCGGGAGGGCATAATATTAGGAAACGGTAAGGAAATCGATCCACTTTCAGAAACCACAAGAGCTCAAGCGGCTGCTATAGTATACCGGATTTATAATAAATGGAAGTAAAGGGGTATGCTAAGCAACTCTGTCTGATTGAAGCCATAACAATAAAAGCCAGCTAATTAATGGGCGGTGCATGCTACATGAAAAAGGAACTGCTTTCCTTTGCTGTGCTGATGTTTCTGGCAGTAGGAATATGCTTTGCAGTATTATACAACATAGGTGTAAGGACCATAGAAGAAAATATTGTGCAGGACAACGCATTAAGGGCAGCTCACAATGATGAACTGGAAAAAGAGGCAGCAGCTTCTGCCAATATAGCTTCCAACGGGAATCAACAAAAAGAAATAAAAAAAGCGAATGGGATAATTACAGAAAGTAAAAGAATTGTAAAAAATAAAGTGCCTATTTTACAGAAGATTTTAATGGCTAATTTGTTGCTTAGCAAATTATCTTCATCAGATATATCTGAACTAAAAGGAATGCTAGTAAACGGAATTACTGCAGAAGAAAATAAGAGAGCGAAAGAGATTTTGTATTCCAGACTGTCAAACGATGATATAAACAGAATAAGAGATGCATATGCAAAATATACGAAACAATAATCACGGGTATAAATAAGTATTTTTCAGGTATAGTTTTGCAAGCATACGAAAATGTAAGATAGCATTTATTATTTTTACAGCCAGGTTAAATTACCTATATATCGTGAAAAAGATTTATCATGTGAAATCAGTTAAAGTGTCTGAAAATATGTACTTTTCACGATACATAAATCAATGAAAACGTTTCGCACTATATGAATTCAATGTAAGATGTTTAGTGCGAAACATATAGCTATTGTGGTTTTCTTACTGATATAAAAACAATTGATAGGAGATAACATGAAGAACCAGGACCTAAAAGCAGATACTGCACGATCTAATAGAAGCACTCACTTGTTCGTTTCATGGATGTTTGTGCTTATTTGGATGATAGTTATATTCTATCTATCTTCCCAGAAGGCCCAGGCTTCAGACAGGTTTAGCAGGGCAGTTACCAGTGCAATATTGAGGATTATCGGTATTTTAAAGGAGATAGCCATAGAAACCAGTGGAACAGAGGATTGGTTCAGCTTGCTGAATAGTACTGTCGGGGAATATGCCCATGGTATCATATACTTCATATTAGTCTTATTGGTACGTAATGCTTTTTCCCAAAGTGGCTTCAAGGGATTCAGGCTGTATACAGCTTCCTTTGTTTTCTGTGCAGCATACACCGTGACGGATGAATTGCACCAGATATTTGTCCCGGGCAGGGGAGCTGAAGTGGAGGACTTTATGACAGACTGTGCCGGGGCAATTATAGGACTGATTTTATATATGTTAATTACTTGGAGTACAGGTATTGGGAAAATGAAATCATACAAATGAAGGGGAGGAGCATTGAATTGGAGACGATAGAACTGAGGAAGATGTTTGGCATTATAAGGAAAAGGCTGCTGCTTATTACTATTTTAATTTTTGGGGCAGTTATTACCACTTGTGTACTCAGTTACTTCGTGTTTGATAAGCAGTATGAGGCAACTACTACCCTTATACTGGATAGGCTTGACGATTATGGCCCGGACCCTCAGCTGCAGCATAGCAATATAATTCTGTACCAGAAGCTTTTTAAGACTTATGGCGAGATAGCAAAGAGCAGGATGGTAACGGAAAAGGTAATAGAGTTGATGCAGCTTAACCTGAACGCAGAACAGCTGCAAAAGAAAATAACTGTTACTCCCGTAGGTGATACGGAATTGATAAGGGTCACAGTAGTTGATACAAATCCTGATATGGCGGCGGATATAGCTAATAAACTGGCTGAAGTATTCAAATACCAAGTGGCTCAGATCATGCGGGTTGAAAATGTACAGGTTGTTGATGCTGCTAACGTACCGATAAGTCCAGTAAATCCAAGGCCTGTGCTAAATGTTGCCATAGCTTTTCTAATTGCACTTATGACCGGAGTTGGTGTGGCATTTTTATTGGAATACCTTGACCATACAATCAAGACCCCGCAGGATGTAGAGAAATATTTGGAGCTGCCTGTGCTAGGGGTTATCCCGGATGTGAAAACATGAATTAGAGGTGAGTAAAATGAATGGTTCAAGCCTTTTTACAATTATTGATCCAAAATCTTATGTTTCAGAAGCCTATAGGCTTATGAGGATAAATATAATGTTTTCCCGTACTGATAAAAGGGTCAAAACTATAGTTGTTACTGGTGCCAATCTCGCGGAGGGAAAGAGTACTGTCGCTGCTAACTATGCAATAACACTGGCTCATGCAGACAGCAAAGTGCTTGTTATAGACTGCGATCTGCGGAAGCCTACTATACATAAGAAATTCGGCTTGGCAAACCGGATCGGCTTAACGAACATTCTGGCACAAAACCTTAGTCCCAGAAAGAATATGCAGGTATCAGTCCACGTGCCCAACTTATACTTCATAACAAGCGGCCCTATACCTCCGAATCCATCTGAATTGATTGGATCTGATAAAATGAAGAACCTTATTTCCGACCTATATGAAGAATATGATTATATCATAATGGATACGCCCCCCGTAGGGGTTGTCACAGATGCAGCACTGTTATCCTCGGGTATAGATGGTGTAGTGCTTGTGCTGGAATCCGGAAGAGCGGAAATAGAAGCAGCACAGCGGGCAAAAGCCCTGTTGAACAACGTGAAAGCAAACATATTGGGTGTTGTGATAAATAAAATAGAAGCAAAGAATAGTGGCTACTATAAATATTATTATAAAGAAGAAAACGAAGCTAGTGCCCTGAAGAAAAAAGTAAGATATATAAATGAGAAGAGTAAAGTGATCAACTATGATTGATATCCACTGTCACATTCTTTATGGAGTTGATGAAGGACCGGACAGCCTGCATATTTCCTTGGAAATGTGCAGACAGGCTATCAAGGAGGGTATAGAAAAGATAATTGCCACCCCGCACTATATTATAGGTGAAAGATACGACTCGAATATTAGTGAGAAAATTAAAACACTAAATAACGAGCTCAAGAATAATAATATCGGAGTGGAAGTACTTCCAGGTAACGAAGCTTTTATAGATTTCGGGCTGGTGGACAGGCTTTCAAATAAAGAGTGCCTGACTCTTAGCAATTCAAAATATGTGCTGCTGGAGGTGCCCATGCTGGAGGTACCCAGATTCACTGAGAATGTAATATATGAGCTGCTGCTGAAAGGCTATATACCAATTCTGGCGCACCCTGAGCGAAACAGAGCTATAAATGTGAAACCGGAAATTGTATATGAGCTTGTCAGAAATGGATGCCTGATGCAGCTGAACTCGACGAGTCTGTTTGGCTTATCTGGTGAGAAGGCAGAGAATACGGCGAAGCAGCTGCTTAGTCATAATTTGGTGCACTTTATCGCTACAGACGCTCACTCCGCAGGAAGGTGAAAGCCTGTAATGCTGAGGATAAGGCATCTGCTTCTCGACATATGCGGCAATGAGAATACAGAGAAGATATTAGTCACCAATCCCCAAGCTGTAATTAACGACAGCGGAATTGAAGCACCGGATCCAATTATGTTCAGCAGACCCCGTAAACTTTTAGGTTTATGGCGCTAAGTGGGGGACAAGCGTCAGCTTTAACAGGAGCTGACGCTTGTTTTTGTCTGTCATCAAATAAATTACCTTGGTGCAAATGCAAAAGTCGTATATAATAGTTTTAAGAGGCAAAAAGTCCAAAATGGCAATGCGGCTAAGTGCAGAAGTAAAGGATGGTTAAGAATGAGCAGGGTTCGAGGAATAATTTATGCAGTATCTTCAGCAGTTGCTTTTGGTTTTATACCGGTTTTTGCAAAATTTGCATACAGCGGGGGTGCGGGAACGGCAACTGTGGCATTTTTAAGGTTTTTTTTGGCTTCACTGATGCTGCTGGGGATACTTCTTGTAAGAAAGGTTGAGTTGAGGTTCAACAAAAGACAGCTTGCGAGGCTTGTTTATATAAGTGTTATCGGGTATACGGCAACATGTCTGACGTTATTTTCGTCATACAAATTTATAGCCATCGGCCTGTCAACAACCTTGCACTTTACTTATCCTGTGGCAGTGGCTATTCTTTCATATTTCATATTCAAGGAGAGAATGGACTCGATAAAGATAGTGTCCATTGTACTTTCCATAGGCGGTGTGTATATACTGGCCGGCAGCAAAGGAAGCTCCATAGATATCAGGGGAGTCATCCTGGCTCTCATTTCAGGGCTGTTTTATTCCATATACACCATTGAGATAGGAAGAGAAGATATAAAAGCTATGGACAGCATGCTGCTGACCTTTTACGTATCGTTGTTCTCATCCGCAGCAATCTTTATATACGGAGCAGCAGTTGGTGATTTGAGCTTCAGAATTAAGCCTTACAGTATCCTTGCTATATTTGGAATTGCGGTTGTTTGCACGGTTTTTGCACTATTGGCATACTCAAGCGCGGTCAAAATAATAGGCTCGTCGGATACTGCAATTCTTAGTACCTTCGAACCTGTTACCGGTGTAATATTAGGTATATTGATTTTTGCCGAAAGGTTGAATATGGTTACTGCAGCGGGCAGCACACTGATAATCGTCTCTGTATTGCTTTTCTCCCTCAGCCGGAAAAAGCTGCCTGAACCCAAGAAGCCAATTGAAGCGTCTGAAGAGTGCCCGTCATAGCTTCTCAATGGACTCAACAATCCTTTCACAGATTTCATGTTCCGACTCTCATCTGGTTACCCCCTCTGTAAATAATATGCAGGATTTTACATCTAACAACAGCATAACATACTTATGTATAAAAACAACGTTTTGAAGAATCCTTATTTATGCTATTATAGATATGTCGTGAAAAGGATTTATCATGCAAAATCAGTTAAAGCGTCTGATTTTGTATTATTAAATATGTACTTTTCACGACATGAATCAAGGAAAACGTTTCGCACTATTTGAATTCAATGCAAGATGTCTAGTGCGAAACATATATATGCTGAATGTAATTTGAAAGGACTGTATTTAATGAACAAGTCATTGGTACTGGCAGAAAAACCTTCGGTGGGAAGGGACCTGGCCAGGGTTTTGAAATGCGGTAAAAATAACGGCGGTTTTTTTGAAGGCGAAAAATATATTGTTACCTGGGCTTTGGGGCACTTGGTAACTCTTGCGGAACCTGAGGATTACGGCGACAACTATAAATCCTGGAGGCTTGAGGATCTGCCGATACTTCCGGATTCGCTCAAGCTGGTGGTAATCAAGCAGACGGGTAAGCAATATAACGTTGTCAAGCAGCAAATGCTGCGGAAGGATGTAGGGGAAATCATCATTGCAACTGATGCTGGCCGTGAAGGTGAATTGGTTGCCCGTTGGATAATAGAAAAGGCTAATGTAAGGAAGCCTATTAAGAGGCTTTGGATATCGTCAGTCACAGATAAGGCAATCAGGGAAGGCTTCAGCAGCCTTAAAGACGGCAAAGCCTACAACAACTTATATGCATCGGCCGTTGCCCGTGCTGATGCGGATTGGCTGGTAGGAATCAACGCGACGAGGGCATTGACCTGCAAATACAATGCGCAGCTGTCCTGCGGAAGAGTGCAGACACCAACCCTTGCGATGATAGCAAAAAGGGAAGAGGAAATAAGGGATTTTATTCCAAGAGAATTCTACGGCATATCAGCTGCAGCAGAAGGCTTTAAACTTACATGGCAGGACAGGCAGACAAAGGATATAAAAACCTTTGACAAGGACAAATGTGATAAAATCTATGCTTCCCTGAAAGGCAAGAATGCGGAAGTTATAGAAGTGGAGAAGGCTTATAAGAAGAGCTACCCGCCCCAGTTGTATGACCTTACAGAGCTTCAGAGGGATGGCAACAGGCTTTTTGGCTTCTCTGCAAAGGATACGCTTTCCATTATGCAGCGGCTGTATGAGAATTACAAGCTCCTGACTTATCCGAGAACGGACTCCCGCTTTATTTCTTCAGATATAGTGGATACGCTTAAGGACAGGATAAAAGCCTGCGGGATAGGATCTTACGGAGCTATGGCAGCAAAGGTTTCCAGAACGCCTATAAAGGTTAACAAAAACTTTGTTGATGACAGCAAGGTCTCGGACCATCATGCTATTATTCCTACAGAACAGCCGCTATCTCTAAGTTTGTTGAGCGACAATGAGCGGAAGATATATGATCTTGTTGTAAAGAGGTTTTTTGCTGTTTTATATTCTCCTTTTGAATATGAGCAAACTACCATAAAGGCAAAAATAGGAAAAGAGCTTTTTACCGCCAAGGGCAAGACTGTGATAAGTCAGGGGTGGAAGGAAGTTTATCACAATGTTGCCACGGAAGAGGACGGAACGGATGAAGGCAATGACCAGGTACTGCCTGTTGTAAATAAGGGTGCTGTACTGAAAATATCCTCAATCAACCAGACGAAAGGACAGACAAAACCCCCTGCCCGTTTCAACGAAGCTACACTGCTTTCTGCCATGGAAAACCCGGTAAAATATATGGCGGGTGAAAGCCAGGAGCTTATAAAAACCATAGGGGAAACAGGCGGGCTGGGAACAGTGGCAACAAGAGCAGACATTATAGAGAAGCTCTTTAATACCTTCCTTATTGAGAAAAGAGGGAAGGAGATATTTATCACTTCCAAGGGAAAACAACTTCTTGAGCTTGTGCCTGAAGAGCTGAAATCTCCTGCTCTGACGGCGGAATGGGAGCAGAAGCTAGGTGGGATTTCAAAGGGTGTATTGGATAAAGATAAATTCATAAACGAAATGAGAAACTATGCAAAGACAGTTGTCAGCGATATCAAAAACAGCGAAGAGAAATTCAAGCATGATAACATAACAAGAACCAAGTGCCCCCAATGCGGAAAGTTCCTGCTTGAGGTCAATGGTAAAAAAGGAAAGATGCTTGTATGCCAGGACCGTGAGTGCGGCTACAGGAAGGGTGTTGCAAGGGTGACCAATGCGCGCTGCCCCAACTGCCACAAGAAGCTGGAGCTTCACGGAGAAGGAAAGGGACAGATATTCACTTGCAGCTGCGGTTATAGGGAAAAGCTATCGGCTTTTAATGACAGAAGGAATAAAGAGAGTGATAGGGTATCCAAGAAGGAGCTTTCAAATTTCATGAGGCAGCAGAATAAGTCAAATGAGCCTATGAATACATCCCTTGCAGATGCTCTGGCTAAGTTGAAGCTTGAAATGGATAAAAAATAACGGGCTGGAATATTTCTATTATAAAAGCACCATATTAACTTTAGATATGGTGCTTTTGCATATAAATTTTAAAAAATTATAAAAAAGGTCTTGCCAAAAATATTTTTATATGGTAAATTTATATGCAAGGGATAAAAATTATTAACAGATAACAATTATATATAAGGAGGAAACAAAAATGAAAAAATTTGTATGTACAATTTGCGGTTATGTTCATGAGGGGGCAGAGGCACCGGAAAAGTGCCCACAGTGTGGAGCACCAAAAGAAAAGTTTGTTGAAAAAGAGAATAGTGTGAGACAGTGGGCTGATGAGCATAGAATAGGAGTGGCACAGGGTGTTGACCCGGAAGTATATGAAGGCTTAAAAGCGAATTTAATGGGAGAATGCACCGAAGTAGGTATGTATCTGGCTATGGCACGTCAGGCTGACAGGGAAGGCTATCCGGAAGTCGCTGAAGCCTACAAGAGAGCTGCTTGGGAAGAAGCGGAACATGCAGCAAAATTTGCAGAGCTTCTTGGAGAAATTGTAACTGCCGATACCAAGAAAAACCTCGAATTGAGAGTGGAAGCTGAATTCGGAGCTTGCGATGGCAAGAAGAAGCTTGCAACAAAGGCTAAACAGCTGAACTATGATGCAATCCATGATACAGTACATGAAATGTGCAAGGACGAGGCAAGACACGGCCAGATGTTTGAAGGCCTTTTGAAGAGATATTTCGGGAAGTAAAAATAATAGGAAAGGGTCTGGTGAAAGTACTCACCAAACTCTTTCCTATTGTATATTAAAAATGCTAAGCACAATGTTTAGGCAGTTTCAAGGGGGGGTACGAGTGGGTTCAATTGATTCATTTCAGGGCGTCTGCAAGCAAATCCAAGCCTGAAGAGTAGAAAATCGCTCTCATTAAGCCCCTCCTTTCCCCAGATAAAACTGGTTTCCATTGCTGAAACTATATTCAATAAGCCGATTGAAGATAATAATCCAAAATACGCAGCATTTTTTGTGTCCAGATTTGCATTGATGCTGCCGTCTGACTTACCCTCATCAACAATATCCAAATAAAATTTGATAATTTTATCTTTAAATGCCCCCAGTTCATGGTAGCTTGGACTTGCTTCACAATTAACCTTGTTGTCAGGCTGATAATTTATGATGCGGAACATTCCCGGATTATCGATATAGAATTGGTAATATGCTTTATTTAGGAGATGGATTTTTTCAAGAGCATTCCTTTTATTTTTCAATGTTTCTTCACAATTAGAAATGAATTGTTCTGTTCCTTTAAGCGCAACTGCATAGAACAGATCTTCCTTACTGGTGAATTACTGGTAGATTGTGCGTTTCGTAAGGCGGGCTTCTTTTGCTATATCATCCATAGATGTGGTCTCAAAATTTTTTTGCAGGAAGAGTTTTTTCGCAGCATCAATGATAGTTTTCTTTTTCTTAATTTTATTTGCTTCGCGTTTTGATAAATTTTTTTCCAAGATTTATATTTCCTCTTGGATATCATGTTTCCGGATATCAACGGAATTGAGGTATGCAAGCGGATACGTGAGTTCTCCTATTGCCCTGTTCTCTTTCTGTCCTCGAAGAATGATGATATTGACAAGATCCTTGGATTGAGCAGCGGTGGGGATGATTATATTACCAAACCCTTCAGCCCAAGGGAAATCGTATTCCGAATCAAAGCACAAATCCGGAGGCAGCAATACGGCCGGTCCGCCAGGGAAGAAGACTTGAAACCAAAGAAGTTTCATACTGGAAATGTTCTTATAGATTCTGACGGTTTCCGGGTGTATAAGAATGGGATTGAGATTGAAGTGACGGCAAGGGAGTTTGGAATACTTATGTTTCTGGCAGAAAACTTCAACAAAATAATCAGCAAAGAACGGCTGTACGAACAGGTTTGGGGAGAATATAGCGCTATCTGCGACAATACTATAATGGTCCATATCAGGCATCTGAGAGAAAAAATAGAGGATGATCCTTCAAACCCTCAAATACTGCTTACTGTAAAGGGTTTTGGGTATAAGCTTGTAAAGAGGGATGATTAGATGAAAAGATCAGGATACAAATCGGTTTTTCATATATATTATTTTCCTTATACTGCTGGTTTGTATGATTATAGCCGGGATAGGCATGCTCTTTTATGTTTTTACAATACAGAAGCCGGATGGAAGCACAGGCTTAAGCAACTGGCCGATAGTATTTACCCGTAACTTCTCAAAACAGATTGTATTTACCGGGGACAAACCCCAGGTAAAGCAGTCGGGGTTGGAAGAACTACGAGCCAATGATTTATGGCTGCAAATAGTTGATGAAGATGGTGCAGAAGTATTAAGCTACAGAACACCACAGGGAATTTCGAACCACTATACTCCATCTGAACTGTTATCTTTGTATCAGACAGGCAGTAATGGAAATTTCACTGTTTTTATTGGAAATATAAAGAATGGAAACACAGATTGGACATATATCATCGGCTTTCCCGTGGGGATCTCAAAAGTTACTACATATTTGAATGCAGATAGGTTTACCCATGGAAAGACTATCTTCGTTTGGCTGATGGGAATTATGCTTTTGCTGGTTATTGCTTCCGGTGCGGTTTATGGACTATAGATGACAAAACGGATGTCACGGATGATAAGCGCAGTTGGAAAAATTGCGTCGAGGTCATACAGCTCAATAAACAGCAAAGGCGCATATCGTGACATATATGACAGCTTAAATGCTTTGGATGATGAAATCAAGGCGAGTGATGAAATACGTGCAAGGAATCAGAAGATGCGTGAAGAATGGATTGCCAATATTACTCATGACCTAAAAACACCCTTATCCCCTATCAAAGGCTATGCCGAGCTTATCACAGATCCTGATCATGAGATTACCTTGGATCAGATAAGAAAATACGGGGAAACGATAATAAAAAATACAGCCTATGCAGAAGAACTCGTTGATGACCTAAAACTAAGCTATCAGCTTGAGGATGAAATTATACTATTGAATAGCACTGGGTTTGAATCCAGGAATATAAGCTTTTACAGCAAGGATGAGGATGTTACTTTCAGCTTCGATGCTATGCTTTTAAAACGGGCATTGAACAATTTGATTTATAATTCGCTGCTGCATAATAGCAAGGACACTAAGCTTGCCATATCCATAGAAGCGGAGGGCAAGATACAAATCTGCATTCAGGATAATGGAAAGGGCATGAGTGAGGAAGAACTCCTAAATTTGTTCACAAGGTATTACCGTGGGAAAAATACCGAAGAAAAGCCGGAAGGAACAGGGCTGGGTATGGCAATTGCCAAGCAAATTATAGAACTTCACGGAGGGAGTATTTTTGTGGAAAGCAAGCCGGGAATAGGTACAAGCTTTTCTGTGGGTTTTCCCCTTTCAATTTAAGGTTAAATTAAGGTTTAATAAAAGCTGGATAAAGGTTGGAGGCCTATCATCAAGATATTAGCCACCAACTTTTTTTATCGGCAGAATTAGGTGGGTGATGTTATTACAGATTTTTATAGAAAGCTGGTGATACTTTGGAAATCATACTGAAATACATACTAAACAACCTAAAGGAAAGAAAAACAAGGACGGCTGTCAAGTTACTGTCGGTGATTCTTTCAACAACTTTGATTTTTGTTTCCCTTGCCGTTGGTGATTCATACGGAAGTGCACAGAGAAAGATGGCAAAAGGGATTGCAGGGACAGCTGCCATATGTGTTTCTGCCCTGCCGGATGAAAATGGTGAAATGGTCTGGATTTCAGAGGACGTCATACCCAAGCTTGCTGCAATCAAAAACAAGGTTAGTGTTTTACATGTGACTGCCCTCTTTAATAAGGACGGATATTTCGATAACTGTGATATTATTGCATCGGATTTGAAAAGGTTAAGTCAAATTAACAAGCCAAGACTGCTGAATGGCGGCAAACTACACGATTTTACGGGCTATCAGGTTGTTTTACCTGAAAGGTTTACATCAAAGTTTGGCTTACAGGCAGGAGACAATATAAAACTGCAAATTGAAGGAAACTCCTATGAATTTAAGATAGCCGCCATTGCTGCCTATGACACGGTTTTCCTGCGTCAAACAAGGGGCTTCAATGCTTTGATTCCTATAGATACTATGAAAGCGATAATGAATACCCGGAACGGGTATGGCGAAATATTGATAGAGCCAAGCATTCGAACAGGCACAGATACTTTAGTATCGGAATTATCTGGTGCACTATCATCTAAAAGCTACCGTGTTAAAAAAGTTATTGATGATAAACAGGTTGAAGCAGAAGCAAGAGAAAAATCAATGCCCTTTTTTCTCATCAGTTTTTTCACATTGACCATGAGCGTATTTATCATTTATAGCAGCTATAGAGTTATTACAATGGAAAGGTTGCCTATAATAGGAACCTTCCGCAGCATAGGGGCCACTGAAAGAGCAGTTGCCGGTATCCTTATGAAGGAAAGCTTGCTTTATGGAATACTAGGGGGGTGCTTGGGATACCTCTTGGTTTTGCAGTCCTAAGGTTTTTGCTGCGGGGACTGGGGGAATTACTATCGCTGGGTATAGAGATACCAATGGTGGTATCACCTTTGAACATTTTCCTGTCTTGTGTTATGGCGATTGCTGTATCGCTGTTTAGTGCTTATATTCCTATAAAACGTGCAAGCAAACTTCCAATAAAAGATGTTGTTCAAGGGACTGTAGAAGAAAAAAGCATATCGAATCCGGTAAAGCTTGTTCTTAGTATGATATGCCTTGTCCTGTCCATTATATTGCCCCGCATTGCCAGCGGGAAGATGCTTATCATTGCAGGAGGGTTTTCGTTACTTGGCCTGATTGTTGCTATAATCATTGCAATTCCTTATACTACGTCAGGTGTTTCATATTTGCTTGAACGGATATATAGGATTGTCCTGGGGAATGAGGGGCAGTTGGCAGCCCTCAATATGAGAGGGAATAAAAACATTAATCAGAACATTACCCTGCTATTCATCAGCATATCTGCACTGGTTGTAATAAATGTGGTAGGCAGCTTTGTAAACACCTATATAGGCGATGTATTCAAAGGCGCAAGCCTGGACGGGGTTGTGGATGCGAATATGGATAAAGCCTTTGTCCAAAAGGTAAAAAATATAGATGGAATTAAGGCGGTGCTGCCAATATATGATTTGAATGGCAATCTCCCTGCCGGCGGGCAGCCCCTAAGTTCAGTGGCAGCAGTTGAAGATTTAAGGATGTATGATTCTATGCTTGCAATGAAGTATGACAGTGAAGAAATCCGGAATCAAATAGAAGCATATTTCAGCAGCACAAGAAATATTCTATTGAGCAATGATTTCATATGTAAGCCGGATGTAAAAGCAGGTGACACAATAAACCTTTCTTTTAACGGTGCCGAGTGCAAATACCATGTTGCCGGCAGTTACAGTTCGAGGGCAAGCAGCGTATCGGCGATTATCCCATTTAAATATGCGGTGAGTGACTTTAGGGCTCAGGATTATGGCTTGCTGGCTTTCCAGGCAGATGACCCTGATGCGGCTATAATCCAAATCCGGGCTCTATTCGGCAACAAGACAAACTGGAGCCGGACAGTAAAAGAGATTAATGCCGATGCGGCCGGTGTTGTAAGTGCATTTCTGGAGCCGCTGAACAGGCTTACCTATTTTATCCTGCTGCTTGCCATTATAGGAAATTATCAATAACCTGCTTATTAACTACATTCAAAAGCGCCGCACCGTTGCAATGTATAAATCAGTTGGGCTCAGCAGTATGCAAAATATAAAGATGACGCTGATAGAGGGCTTTTCATCGGGCTTGACAGGTGCAATATTTGCAATTGTAGTATCATATATGGAAATCAAAACCGTATTTCTTGTTGCAGGTCCGAGAATCTCCATGGTACCGGAGCTTAAAGCGTCTGTATTCATTATGGCGGGTGCTATCGGGGTCGCCATCACGTTGATAGGCTCAGTCGTACCTATCCTTAAAGGCTCAAAAATGAAAATTGTCGAGGAGATTAAATTTGAATAAAAAGCAGGGAGGAAAACATATGAACCGCTTAAACGGGCATTATGCCATAGAGGGGAGAAATATTACCAAAGAATACAAGATGGGAGATTTAGTGTTCACAGTATTGAAAGATGTTTCACTGCAAATTGCAGGTGGGGATTTCGTTTCGACTATGGGACCGTCCGGTTCGGGGAAAAGCACGCTTCTATACATCCTCGGAGGGCTGGATAATCCCTCAAAAGGGAGTGTACTTATAAACGGCAAGGATATTTCAAAGTTAGATGACAGCCAAAAAAGTGTCATGAGAAGAAGAAACATTGGCTTCGTATTTCAGTTTTATAACCTGATTCCCAATTTGAATGTGGAATAAAATATACTGCTGCCCGTTCTTCTGGATGGCAAAAACACAAATAATTATAAGCGGCAGCTTGATGAAATATTGGAGGTTGTCGGTTTGTCAAAACGAAGGAAGCATACCCCGCGGGAATTGTCAGGCGGCCAGCAGCAAAGGGTAGCAATTGCCAGAGCGTTGATTAACACCCCGGAAATAATCTTTGCCGATGAACCAACAGGCAACCTGAACAGCAAAACCGGCACTGGAATTATGGAACTGTTACGCGAGATCAATCGGGAGAGCAGCAAAACAATTATTATGGTGACACACTCAGCTGACGCCGCTAAGTACAGCAACCGGATTATCAATGTCAGGGATGGCGTAATTGGGTAATCTGAAAAGAGTCTGGCATGCTGGAATTAAAAAGCTATACCAGTCATGGCTGACCGGTATAGCTTTTTTGCTACGCTGCGTTTCTTTGCTTTTCCAAAGCATGGGCACCCTTGAGGAATCTGCTGAGAGGCTTGTAAACCACCAATACGATAATGGAATTAATCAAAGACTTAATAATGTTAAAAGGAAGTATTGCTGTCGGAAGCATAGCTACAACAGCGTTATACGGTACTCCATAGAACTTAACCGTAAAAAACAAATTTGACGGTATCATTACCAGGGTCATGCATATTGCGCCTGCAGCCAAGCCCGCAAAAGCGCCTTTAATGGTATGGAATCTTTTATATATGCTGCCTGCTACAACAACCAAAGTTCCTGTTGCGATTACATGCATTAAAAGTCCTACCCAGCCTGATGCGGCACTAACTGTGAATGCCTGTATGGTTGAGACAAGAATTGTCATCAAAAGCCCTGTAAGAGGACCGTACATAAAGGCTCCAATCAGCATCGGAACATCACCCGGTTCATATTCCAGGAATGGTGCTGATGGTATGATAGGGAACTTGACAAACATTACAAGCACTATAGAAAGTGCTGAAAGTACAGCAATCCTTACCAGTTTATTAGTTTTGTTTTCCATGATATTACCTCCAAAAATATGAAATTCCCTGAAATATAATCTCAGGGAACATCGCTCAACTCAAAAACACATCTTCTTCCATCCAGACTTTACTGTCGGCCCCGGAATCTAACCGGGTCTGCTTTCGCTCGCGGGCTAGCAGTTTACTCACTGCATTACCGCCGATCGGGAATTTCACCCTGCCCTGAAGATTATATTCAGTTTATGTTCAAATTTTAACTCCAAATTTGAACAAAGTCAATATGAGACAAGCCTTTAAACCAAAAAATTATTTTTATTAGCAAGCTGTAATTTCGGCATATGAGACTGCAGTAACGGAAGTATGTGTAAAAAAATTATAAAATAGATGCTTTTGCCGGCTATTATGATTGTAATACCTGCTGCATACGGTATATTATATAATTAGTTGCAAAAGTTACATAAAAGAAGGAGGATGAAAAATGAAAAATCTGAAGCTTAGTGGAGTAATACCTCCAATGATTACGACCTTCAAAGAAAATGGTGATGTTGATTATGAAATGTTTATACGGAACATTGACAGGTGGAATCAGGATGATGTAAGCGGCTATCTTGTTCTAGGATCCAACAGTGAGACAGTGTATCTGACAGAAGATGAGAAGCTTAAGCTGATTGAAGCAACGGTAAAAAATGTAAAGAAAGACAGAATCATAATTGCAGGTACAGGTATGGAATCCACCAGAGAGACGATTAATCTTACCAACAAGGCGGCAAAGCTGGGCGTGAATGCTGCTTTGATTCTGACTCCTTTTTATTATGGCGGGAAAATGAATGATGAGGCTTTGGTAAATTACTTTACCGAAGTCGCGGACAATGTAACCATACCAATAATGATATATAATGTCACCAAGTTTACACATATAAACATATCTCCGGAGGCAGTGAAGGTATTAAGCAGACATCCAAATATTGCAGGTATGAAGGACAGCTCCGGGGATATACCTCAACTGGTCAGGTTCAAAAGTGTAATACCAGCAGATTTCAACTTGCTTGTCGGTACAGCTTCAGCCTGGTATCCGGCTCTTACCCTGGGGGTTAAGGCTGGAATACTTGCCCTTTCAAACTGTGCTCCTAATGAATGTGCAAAAGTGCAAAAGTTATTCGAAGCAGGCAGGCATGAAGAGGCTAGGGATGAGTATTTAAGGATGTTTCCGGTGAATGCAGCGGTAACCAATACCTTTGGCGTCGCTGGACTGAAATATGCTTGCTCTCTGCTGGGGTATGAGGGAGGCTTTGTGAGAAAACCGCTGCTTGAAATGAAGGATAGTGAGAAGAACAAAATAAGGGAGATTCTTTCGGAAGCTGGCCTTATAAGTTAAAGTATCGATGTATTTGCAAGCGCCTGAACTTTAAATGTAAAACTCTATATTTGCAGCATTTCATTTATTGCAAATATTGCGAGTTTTATCACTAGGGGGATAAATTGTGGGGTTAATTAAAAAACCGAATATATACACTGGACTGCCAGGATCGATATATGTGTTTTTCGTTATCAGAGTAATAAATGCTATGGGTAACTTTGTTTATCCGTTCCTGACTTTCTTTCTTACGGAGCGGGTGGGACTCAGCGCGGAGGCTGCCGGGGCGTATTTCATGGCAAGTGCAGTATTCCAGATGTTGGGCTCCATTGCAGGAGGAAAGCTCACGGACCATTTCGGCAGGAAAAAATTGTTGTTGGTCTTCCAGGGGATAGCAGCACTATGTTTTTTACCCTGCCCTTTCCTCGGTAATTCCATTTTAATACCGGTATTTCTTATAATGTCGGGTATGTTTGCAGGAGCAGCACAGCCTGTCAATACGGCGATGGTTACGGATCTGACGAATGTACGCAATAGGAAACAAGCATTTTCACTGCTTTACATGGGTACAAACATAGGATTTTCAATAGGCCCGATGATGGCGGGTTTTCTGTACAAGAACCATACAAACTGGATTTTCTACGGAAATGCTTTCGCAATCCTTATATCCTTGGTTCTGATACTAATGTTTATAAAGGAGACCATGCCTGATATAGAAAAGGAACCTGAGGAAACTGAAGAAAATGATGAAGCACCGGAAGAGGGGAGCGTTTTCACAGCGCTTAGGAAGCGGCCTGTGCTTATGCTCTTTACAATAGGAAAGTTTATAAACCAGCTGGTGTATTCTTGCATAGGTTTTGCAATACCTTTGCAGCTCAAGGAATTGTTCGGAGGTGCCATAGGCCCGAGATACTTCGGGATAATAATGTCCTTTACAGGGCTGGTGGTCATAGCTTGTACCGTTCCTGCCACTAAGCTTACAATGAAGCTTAAGCCGCTTATCAGTATGTCTATGGCGGGTTTCTTTTATGCCGTAGGCTTTGGTATGATCGGCTTCATAGGCACTTTACCGCTGTTCCTTTTATCAGCATTTATTTTTACGGTTGGAGAGGTGCTGGAAGCTACCAATGCAGGTGTGTACATTGCCAACCACTCTCCCATAACTCACAGAGGAAGGTTCAATGCATTGATAACAATGATAACAACCACAGGCAGCGCCATAGGACCGTATTTTTTCGGAAAGTTTATTTCGTATTTCAACTTGCTCAAATTGTGGATACTATGCTTTTCACTGACTTTCCTATCGGGTCTTTTTATGCTTTGGCTGAGGTCTTATGAAACAAGGCGGGAAAGAGAAACCGCTATATAATGATAGAAGGTGGCAAAATGGTAAAAATTATTGTCGACAGCACTTGTGACTTGCCCGATGAACTTATGCGGGAATATGATATTAAATCAATCCCTCTCCGTGTTAGCTTAGGGGATAAGGAATACCTGGACAAGGTTGAGGTACAGGTTGACCAGGTATACGAGGCTATGAGAAACGGAATTGTACCGAAGACATCCCAACCCAGACCAATTGATATCTACAATGTTTTTAAGCAGTATTGCAGCAGCGGTTATGATTTTATTTACCTGTCCTTTTCTTCAAAGCTCTCCGGTACTTATCAGCTGGCTTCAGCAGTTCTCAAAGAGCTAAAGGAGCAGTTTGGAAACGCTGGAATGAAGATAGTCGATTCTGAAGGCGGTTCTACAGCAACCGGGCTTATTGCGCTGCAGGCTGCAAAATTGGCTAAGGCAGGCAGAAGCTTTGAAACTGTGGCAGGACAGCTGGGCCAGTTGGTGCAGCATGTGGAGCATATCTTTACGATAGCAGACTTGAGCTGGCTTATTAAAGGCGGGAGAATAAGCAAAGCAGAGGGGATTATAGGTAATATGCTCAACATTAAGCCTATTCTGCATGTGAACAAAGGAATAATAGAGGTAATGCAAAAGGTAAGGGGAAGAAAAAAATCCCTTCAAACTATTGTGGATATTTTGGAAGAAAAGGCAATAAACTTTCCGGAACAGATAATCGGTATAAGTCATACTGATGATTTGGAGACAGCACTGGAGCTCGAAAAAATGATAAAGGAGCGGTTGGGTGAAAGGAAGACTATGATAAATAAAATCGGCAGTGTCTTGGGAAGCCACCTGGGCATAGGCGGAGTGGGCGTATTCTTCTTCAATGAGAGACCTGAGCTTTATATGGAATGAAACGGGAGAAAATATAAATAAATATAATATTTGCGTAAAAACCATAATTTTGACAAATAATAATTTGTTGAAATTATGGTTTTTTCATATATATTATATAAATAAAATTCTGAAACAACCGGAGGTGATACTATTTGCTACTATAGCGGGAAACATAAAACAATCATTACTTTTGCTGTGATACTCCTGGTACAGCTTTATGTGCTTTTTGCAGGCGAAACTGTGGGATTATCCGACAATGGTGATTTTGCCAGGGTCATGAAGCCTAATTATATTATGAATAAGATACCTGCTGCTGAGAAAAGGTTTGTTTTTGTGGATGACTATTATTTGGAGCCGGAAGGCTCGACGGTTAGTGAAAAGCTCATGAATGCAGCGCTGAAGCTGCGGGATCCGATGTCTTATCCGTCGCTGCAGCTTTTATTCATCAAGGCAGCTATAACAGTAAACATCGTGGTAAATAAATTAGCCGGCAAAGATCCTTTTATATTCAGTTTGGGCGTACAGGGCGTGCTGTTTTGCATCATGTATACGGCAGCATTGGCGCTTCTTCTGGATTCGCTGGAACTGAAAGGAATCTGGCTGGATATGCTGTTTAAAGTTATTGTGATAATAGTGTTCTGCGACATTGGATATATAGCTTACTTCAATTCTTTTTACGGGGAGGCTCCGCAGCTTATACTGTTTATATTAACAGCTGCGCTTGGGCTGAGGCTTGTCAAATACAACTTCCCTACATGGAGCATTGTTTTTTTCTGTGCTTCAGTTACAGCATTTGCATGGGTGAAGTTTGCCAATATACCGGTATCGGCTGTTGCGCTTGCTGCAACAGCAGTTCCAATGTTCTTGTCAAAAAGGGGCAAGGGCCACAGATGTGTTGTAATTGCTTCCTTATGCCTCTCTTTCTTACTTCTGGGGTACATATGGAGTATAGTTCCCAAGTGGATGGATACACACACTAATTATAATGCTGTTTTTTTCGGTATTCTTAGGGATGGAAACGATGCAGGGCAGGCTTTGCGGGATATGGGGCTTCCCGCTTATATGAAGACGCTTGCAGGAACAAATTATTATGTATCCGGCATAACAGGAATTACGTCAAGTGAAAGGTTCCAAAGGGACTTTTCCCATATATCCAAAACTGACATTGCCTTATACTATCTGAAACATCCGGCTGTGTTCCTGAAAGAACTCCGGATTGCAGCAAAGAATAGCGGCTTTATAAGACCGCCCTATTTATCCAACGGGGGTATCAACAAGACCCGCTTATACTTTGATAATTCTTTTTCCATATGGAGCGAAGCAAGGAAGAAGCTACCCCTTAATACATTATGGTTTAATATCGCTGTATACCTTGCCTTTACAGTATGTGCCGGGGCTGCAGTATTGCTTATGCGGAGAAGAAACAGTCACCAAGCCGGTATCTGTATGGAGGCAGGCCTTGCTTTATCGCTGCTGCTGGGTACTATTTTCAACCTTTGCATACCTGTTATCAGCAATGGTGAGGCTGATCTTGCAAAGCACATGTTTGCTTTCGCAGGTTGCATAGACCTAATGCTTGTGCTAATTGCCTATTCCGCTTTATACTCCCTGCAGGGTATTGTCAGAGCCATAAGGCATCCTTCAAAGCTTGCAGTTTCAGCAGCAGTGGTGATTGCTGTGTTATTTCTATTCTATTCATCTATAAGGCCTATAAAGCCTATCTACACTAACAGTATGCCAGTGGGAGGGCTTAATG
This sequence comes from Caulobacteraceae bacterium, assembly GCA_050261415.1. Classification (GTDB taxonomy): domain Bacteria; phylum Bacillota; class Clostridia; order Lutisporales; family Lutisporaceae; genus JBLNDG01. Next base: position 32,209 of record JBLNDG010000261.1, read on the forward strand.
TGCTGAGTTATGTAGAATTAGGGGAATACAATGGTGAAAGTCTGCTCTGGCAGGTAATTCAGCGGGATAAGTACGGTTATACCCTGATTTGCAGCTCAACAATTGGTACCCATGCATTTTCTATACCGGTCAAGGGTTACAAATATGGAAGCAACCTATGGTCCGTGAGTGATATCAGAACCTGGCTTAACAATGAGTTTTATAATACTTTCCTGCCCGAAGAAAAGGAGCTTATACTGGAGTATGAGAATAAATACCTGCTTTCGTGGGGAAATATAAGCCTTAAGAAGGGCGGAAACAATGAGTTCTATTGGAACCACCTGCCGGAGCTGGCAGACCGGGGCTATGACAACGCTTACTACAGCATTTGCATTGACAGGGTATTCCTTCCTGATATAAAGGATATCTCCCGGGCTTACCGTATGGGGGCAGATATAAGGAGAGACCGGACATATTGGCTTGAGACGCCGTATTATAACGAAGACAGCATGGTCAGGGTTGTATTCCGCGACGGATATATATATATGAAGGATGCTTTGCTGGAAGATATAGGAGTAGTTCCTGCAATAAGGATCAAGCTGTCTGAATTCAGCGGCAGGGGTACTATTGACAGACCCTTTCATTTAAAGAAATGAATGATAAAAGGTTTTTAACCTGGAAGTGAAAAGCTTGAGGGATCATAGCGTATTAAAATTCAGTGCAGTCGGAGTAATAAATACTTTGCTTGATATTACAGTGTTTACGGCGATGGTAAGCATGACGCCGGTACAAGCCTATGCAGCACAGGCGGCTGGGTATGCGGCAGGAATGCTCAACAGCTTCATGATGAATAAGATATGGACCTTTAGAAAACCGGGTATGGGCAGGTATATTGCCGGCGAAGCCCTCAGGTTCTTCGCGGTTAATGCGGCTTCCCTGCTTGTTTCTGCCGTATTGATGTGGTTCCTGACTGACACATTAAGAGTGCAGGTCTTTCTGTCAAAAGCGGTCATTCTGGCAGTTACGCAGGTAATCAACTATACCGGATACCGTTTTTGGGTGTTTTCATAATGATATGAAAAAAATATGAGAAACTATTGAAAAATACAAAGGAATAGCGGTATAGTTACAGAATATATATAACATTTTAATTTGGCTAAAGAGGTGGTAATGTGAGAGCAGCATGCTTACAACAGATTGCACGGGACGTTAAGGATTACAGGAAGGCTTGGGAAGACATACTTTTACTAATTGACAAAGCGGCAGAAAATGATATAGATCTGGCAGTACTGCCGGAATGTGCTTACCCGGCATATTATTTGGGATATGATATGGACAAGACTTCTGAGGCGATGGGTTTCATGGACAAAGTAATCAGTGATATTTCGGACAAAGCGCGAAAATATGGAATATATGTTGCAGTGGGTGTAGCAGTAAAAAAAGGAAATGAGCTGTATAATGCAGGGATGTTGTTTGACAGGAAAGGTATACTTATAAACAGCTGCGGTAAATCAAACCTTTGGCATTTTGACCGCAAATGGTTCAGTTGTGGAACCACCTTTGACGTTGTAGAGACAGATATCGGGAAGCTTGGAATGATGATATGCGCTGATGGAAGAAACCCTGAAATATCGAGGATTTTGGCACTGAAGGGAGCAGAAATAATTATTGATATGGCTAACCTTACTGCTTCGGGAAGCGATCCTTCAAAGCTATCCAATCCACAGTTCGAATATATGCTGCCGGCAAGAGCCCTGGAAAATGGTGTATGGCTCATAATGGCAGACAAGGTAGGGGTAGAGGCAGACAGCGTGCTATATGCAGGCAGAAGCTGCATAATAAGCCCGGAGGGAGAAATTGCAGCGTCAGCATCATCGGACAAAGAGGAGATTATTTTTGCTGATATAGATTTACAAATTGATAGGAAACAATTACCTGAAAGAAAACCTGAAGCCTATAAGCTATTGGCTCAAGCCACGGAAGAATTGCCGGTGTATAAGGAAATTACCATGCCGGCAGTGATACAGAATACTGAAACACAGGCATCTGTAGTACAGTTTAACTACGATACGGAGAAAGTATTTGTGGAAAAGGCTGTCAACTTCCTGAAAGCTCTTGAGGATCAGGACTGCACATTGATAATGTTCCCCCAGCTTAAAAGAGGAATGGACCTGATGTCCTCTGCAAATAAGGTCAGGGAGGCAATTAAACACAAGGATACGATAGTGGCTTTAACAGGCTATAGAAAGGACTCGGGAAATGAATTCAAATCCACAATAATTGCATCAAGGGATAATGTATTTGGTATATATGACAAGGTTCATGCGGATGAAAAGGGGGTAATGGAAGGCTCCTGCAACAATGCGGTTATAAAAACTCCTCTATGCAATATAGGAGTAATGCATGACCAGGAGGGAATAATTCCTGAGGCTGCAAGGTGCCTTATGCTGGGCGGTGCCGATATTATTCTGTGGTCAGATAACAGATACACAGAAAAAGCGGATATTATTTCGAGGACAAGGGCATCGGAAAACAAGGTCTACCTGGCCAGAACAAGCAGAGTTGACAAAAAAGATACAAGTATGATTGCAGGTCCTGACGGGAGGATTCTGGCATCCACCTTCAGGGGTATTGACCAGAGTACGGGAACTATGCTTGTGACGGCATTGAGCAAGTCGAAGACCGTTGTTCCCGGTACGAACGTAATATTGGATAGAAAACCTCAGATTTATGGACTGCTGGCAAGATAATGAGAATAGGGGTGCGCTTCTAAATGAAGCGCACCTTTTTTTCTTTATTCATGAACACATTAAAGGGGCGGGGAATATACTGGTATAGAACTATTTTTTGATTCGAGGTGTTGTCTGTGAAAATCCATGTAGTGAAAAGCGGAGATACGCTCTGGAACATTGCAAGCTTATATAAGGTCAATATGCAGCAGATTGTGACAGTTAACAATCTTGAAAATCCGGATATACTGGTGATAGGACAGGCACTTATAATTCCAACAGATGGCGATATTCATATTGTCCGGGCGGGAGAGACCCTATGGACAATTGCACGGCGTTATGGAGTCACTATAAGAGACATACTCAATGAAAACAACATATCCAATCCGGATCTTATTTATCCGGGCACTACTTTGAGGATTCCGAAACCTACTATAGAAACCAACGGCTACATTACATTGACAACAGGAGGAGCAAGTTCAACCGTTAGAGGCGTCGGAAAGTATCTGACCTATGTAAGCTCATTCAGCTATGAAGTAAGAAGTGACGGCAGTTTACCTGCAATAAGTGAGGGACCTATATTGGATACTGCACGCAGTGAACGTGCAACCCCTATTATGACTATAACAAATTTCCAAGGGGGGAGGTTCAATTCAGAGCTTGCCCACGCTATACTCTCCAGTACCGGTGTACAGGACCGATTGCTGACAAACGTGGTTACTGTAATTAAGGAAAAAGGCTATAAAGGGCTGAATATTGATTTCGAATATATTCCTCCCGCTGACAGGGAGCTTTATAACAGCTTTGTAAGAAGGGCAGCCGGAAGAATGCATGCAAACGGATTTTCAATATCCACGGCACTGGCTCCAAAAATCAGAGCAGACCAGCCGGGGCTCTTGTATGAAGCCCATGACTATCCCGTACATGGCCAGATAGCGGATTTTGTTGTATTAATGACCTATGAATGGGGATGGTCCGGTGGCGCCCCGTGGGCCATAGCCCCGATAAATGAGGTGAAGCGGGTACTGAATTATGCAGTAACAGCGATACCGAGATCAAAAATATTGATGGGTATTCCTCTATATGCATATGATTGGAAACTGCCCTATGTAAAAGGAACCACTTTTGCTGAGATATTCACCCCGGATGAGGCGGTACGGCGTGCTGCAAGGTATAAGACTGAAATAAAATTCAACGAGCTTTACAAATCACCATATTACAATTACAAAGATGAAAACGGAGTCGAGCATGAAGTGTGGTTTGAGGATGCGAGAAGCTATCAGGCAAAGTACAATACAATAAAGGAATATAGGCTAAGGGGTGCAAGCTATTGGGAGCTGAACCTTGGCTCTACTCAAAACTGGCCGGTCCTGGAAAGTGTATTCAGGGTGAGAAAATTATAATAATATAAAATCAGAATTTATGTATATAGACAGTAAAGCCATGTATGTTAGTACTTACATGGCTTTTTTTGCAGAGTTGTTTACTTTTGTGAGGCGAAAGACTATAATAATATTGCATAGTGTTAAATATTTAACAAAGTAATATGAAGGTGGTTATGAATAGACAGTTAGGAGTGTATTTCTATGAGGATTAGTGAAGCAAAGCAGTGTATAAAGGAACTGTATTTGAATACAGAAAGTGTATCAGCTTTGATAAGTGAGAGAGGTGTCGGCAAGACCTCTGCTTATCAGCAGTGCGCTGCCGAACTGGGAATCGGTTATATGGGCTTGTATGCCACTGCCTTGGAAGTACCTGACTTTATGGGGCTTCCCGATAAGGACAGGGAAAAAGGCATAACCAGATATTTGGCGCCTCAGTTTCTGCCGACTGTTCAAGCCGTGGAAGCAGGCTTGTTTCAGGAGAAGGGTATTCTTGTACTCGAGGAAATCAACCGTGTACCAAGTGACACTACATCAGTCCTATATCCTTTGCTGCTGGAAAGGAAGATAAACGGACACTCTTTGGCAGAGGGCTGGAAGATAGGGGTTACCATGAATCCGGATACTATGAACTATTCAGTCAGCTCCCTAGATGATGCAATGCTGGACAGGTTTGTATCCATCGAAATAAGCGCTGATCTGGATGACTATATAGAATATTCAATAAGGAACAATCCCAATGATGATGTGCTGTCATTCCTGGAAGCCTGCCCTGATATGCTTCTTGTTGTAAAAAAAGCAGCAGATTCCACAGCAACAAGCAAGTCACCTACTCCCAGAGGATGGACGAAGGTGCAGGAGCCCCTGAATAACTGCGACCTGGGTGAAAAGCTGATGAGACAGCTCATAGCGGGAATAGTGGGCCCGGAAGCTGCAGCATCCTTTTATGGTTTTTTAAAGGACAAAAGCTTCAAGATACCTTCGATAGACTTGCTATTGATCAACTTCGAAGAAGTGAGGAAAGACATAAAGAACATATTGGATAAGAACAGGCTGGATGTATTGAGCCTTATAATAAAAAAGGCAGTGGTCAGCTTTAAGAAAGATGATACTCATATCGGCAACCTGAATGCTTTTATCAACTGTCTCCATGAAGAACTGGGGATATTATTCTTTAAGCTTCTGGCGGCCAAACGCCCCGAAGAATTCATGGAGGTCATGCAGCGGTTTGATGCTGCGGAGCAGATATCCGACAAGATATTTGAGATGCTCAAAGCTTAGTGAAGGGTAAGTGAATTGACAATGAAAATACAGGATGCAATGCTGCACCTTCTTATAAAACAACCCTTCTATGGGTATGTGGCGGCTTCGGTAACCCCAGCGGAAAGCAAGGATGTTGAAACAATCAGGATGATAAATGACACATCATTGAAGCTGCTTTATAACAGGGAATGGTATGAGGCCCTTCCGGACGGGAAAGCAGTTGGGGTTATCATTCATGAACTGCTGCATCTTATATTGCTTCATCCTTACAGAAGGGATAAAAGGGAGCAGAGGCTCTGGACAGTGGCCTGCGATATGGCTGTTAATAAGCATATCCACAATGATCTGCTTCCGGAGGATTCCATTATGGTCGATGCAATATCGAAGGAGCTCAGGGAGAATATACCGAGGTTCAAGAGCGCAGAATTTTACTATGGCATCATTTCCAAAGCTGAGGGGCAATTTATTTTTTTTGAGATAAATGAAGGAATCAGAGTAGTACTTGAGAGCGGTCTGGAGTTCAAGGCAAACAGGCAGATGCAGGATGAAACAACAGAAATAAATAAAAGCGCCCTGAAAAGTATGATATCGGAGCTTATTGAGCAAGCCCGGTTTGAGGGGGAGATACCGAGCGAGGTAAGTTCACTCATCGGTGAGATATATAAAACAGGGGAAGTAAACTGGAGAAATGTTCTGAAAAGATTTTTAACAGGAAAAGGGAAGGTAATCAAGAGGAAAAGTTTTAAGAGAGAGTCAAAGCGTTTTGAAAACCTGCCGGGGAATAAACGTACTTTGGGGCTTGAAGCTCTTCTGGCATTGGACGAAAGCGGTTCAATTTCAGAAAGCCAGGTATCCCGGTTTTTTGGCGAAGTAATGAAGATTAAGAAAATAACAGGGGCTGCACTAAGTGTTACCGAGTTTGATACCGATTGTACAGAACCGGTGTCAATAGACAGATATGTAAGGGCAAAGAGAAGAGTCAAAAACGGGGGAACTGATTACAGGCCTGTTTTTAAGCTTGCAGACAGAATGCGGGTTCCGCTACTGATTATTTTTACAGATGGCGAAGGAACTGCACCTGTTGAAGTCAACCAAAAGGTAGTGTGGATATTGACGAAAGAAGGCAAGAAACCGGCTGGTTACGGATATTGTATTACATTTGAAACGTAGGAGTGGTAATATGTTGGAGCTGAAATTCTATATAGCAGGCGGGTATATCAAAATGGAGAAGAAGGCTTTTCTGCAGGAAATGCTGGGTAAGGACAGCTGTCTCAGACAGATATTGAATTGTAAGGACTCCAGGGATTTCTCGGAAGGCCATCCCAATATAAGTGAAGCGGATGAAAATGGCATGGTTACCATAGATTTCAATTTTAATGTGCATATTGAGCTGGGACAGTCATACAGCGAGCTTTTAGGCAAGCTTAAGTCAAGGTACAGGGACAAAATGAAGGGAAAGGTTTGCTGTAGGTTGATGGCAGGCTACAGTATGAGCAATTTTACAATAGACCTTGATTCCAATGATGATATGCTGCAATATGCCTTTAACTAAAGGCAGTACCAAGTTATAGAAAAGTATGGTAAAATATATATAATTTATATATCTTAAAAGGGGAGATTTTTATGTCCCTTCAGGTAGGTTTCAATGAAAACAATTATATAAACTACAATGCAAATAAGCCTGAACTGACTGGTGGAGCGGTTCAGAAAGCACCGGAAGCAGATAATGCAGGCGGGCAGACACCTACCGTTGGAAATAACGAGGAAGCCAAGCTTATGAAAAGACTGGGGTTAATGGAATGTTCTACCTGCAGGAACCGTAAGTATGTAGACGGGTCCAGCGATCCGGGGGTATCCTTCAAAGCACCTGCCCATGTTTCTCCGGAGAGCTCGGGGACAGCTGTAATGGCTCATGAGCAGGAGCATGTTTCGAGAGAAGGTTCAAAAGCAAAGTCGGAAGCCCGGGTTGTTGTGGCGCAGTCAGTACAGATATATACAGATGTGTGCCCGGAATGCGGAAGAGTATATACATCAGGGGGCAAAACCACTACGACAACAAAATCGGAAAGTGGGAAATCAGACTATTTCATGAATAATATGAAGAAATTCTTTGAAAATCATTATGGGAAATATATTGATATGAGATTGTAGGTTAATAAGAAGAAAAACCTCTTCCCTTTGCCGGGAAGAGGTTTTTTGACTACAGTCCGAACAGCTTTCCTTGCGGGAAAAGCCCGAAAAGTCCGCCGGTATGGATGAAAAGCAGGTTCCTGCAATCCTTGAAGCGGCCTTTCTTTATCTCTTCAGTGAGGCCATACATAGCTTTTCCTGTATATACAGGGTCAAGGATTACACCCTCCATAGCTGCAAGCTTGTGGATGAAATTAAGCTCTTCAGGGCGGCTTAAAGCATATCCCCTGCCGACATAACCGTCTATGATATGTATTTCATCCCTTGATATAGGCAGGTTCACATCCATATATTTCATGCTTTCATAGAGTATGCTCTGAATTCTTTCTTTGAAATACTCAGCATTATCACAAACATTTATACCGTAAATACGTGCTTTGTGGTTCAGGAGCTTGCTGGCAAGCCAAAGTCCCGAATAAGTCCCCCCTGAGCCCACTGCCAGTACAATACCGTCAAAGCTGATATTCATATCCCTTTCCTGTGCTATTATTTCCTCCATGGCTGTATAGTAGCCGAAACTTCCTATGCCGTTGCTGGCACCCTCAGGAATTATATAAGGCTTGAATCCCTTGGTTTCCATTTCCCTTTTTATCTGTTCCATAATTTCAGTTCTTTTGTATCTGTATTCCTCTGCGGTAATAAAATATACCTCAGCCCCCAAAAGCTTATCGAGAAGCAGATTGCCTTCCGGTTCGGTGTTCTTTTCCCCTCTTAAAAGAAGGCAGGATTTTATTCTGAGTTTTGCAGCTGCGGCAGCTGTTGCCCTGCAATGGTTGGACTGGATGCCTCCGCAAGTGATAAGGCAATCGCAGCCGTTATCTACAGCTTCCTTAACCGAATACTCAAGTTTCCTGACCTTGTTGCCGGACATTTCCG
>JBLNDG010000262.1:0-3628 GCA_050261415.1 Caulobacteraceae bacterium
TTGCAGGACAAACTGTTTCTTACAAAGGAGACTATCGGTGAGTTCTTGGATTACTTTGTCTCCTCCTTACCTGATTTTATCAAGGTGAAACTAACTGTTTCGTCCTGCGAAAGTTGATTTAATAAGATAAGCAGAAAAATTATCAATGTCATATTTAACAGTAGATCTGATATCTTTATTTTCGGCATACACAATATTGATACTTAATAGTAAGCAAAGAACTATGAAAAGACTAACTATTTTTTTCATTTGTGTTCTCCTCCTTTTTATTCTTGTAACATGTTACAAGAATAGTATATTCCATAATATTCCATTTGTCAATATTTTCTATATAGTTCTTCGCCATTTTTCCCGCATATAGATATAGACTGAACGCCTTCTACAATATTGTTATATTTTGATTCTGCATATATAAAACAGTTCCTTTTATTGGTCATTTCTACAATCTCAATATTTTCATTCTTTGCATCATCATAATATACTATTTTAATTTCATATGCCATTCTACTGATAGAATCATTTAGATAAATATATTTGAATTTAACTCTACCATCTGTTCCTCCAATTACTACCTCAGGTATTTTATCGCTATATATTGTTTTTCCATCAGATATTGTTATAACCTTGCCATTTAGAGCTGTTATTACTTTAAAGCCAATTCCATACTGCCCAATCTTATAGAGAATATTAGCATAGTAATTGTCAATAGCATCAATGCTTACTAAGTTTATTATATTCTGTTTCTTTATGTAATCATCTATCTGTTTATTAGTTGGTAGTATATAATTATTATCACTTTTTTCAGGTGCCAACTTACTACACCCCGATGCATCCAAGCATAATATCAATAGAACAAATACTAACGCTAACTTATATACTTTCCTACTCATGGCATCCCCTCCAAGTTATATTTCCCCCTAATTTTAATTATACCATTTAATAATAATGCATAAATAGTTTACCAAAATGGGGTTTAAAGCTGATTACAACTTTCAGCCATAGTTTTTGACTGGAATCTTTCGTGCCAGGGAAACCGCTGAAAAATGGCCACGAAAATCAAGGTTTTCCACCGACATGAATGATTATTCATTAACATTTTCGCGGATATTCCTTTATATGGCAATGCATCTATGACTATTCCGCACATATTAACAATTACAGCCCTTTATTGAGCTCCTTTACCGGAGCTCTTTAGTTTTGCGATGCAACAAAGCCAGGCTGGCAAAGTAAATTTACCATCCTGACTATATTGCACGTCATATTTGCCAAAGTGATATGAATCTTCGCCCGCCTTAATCTCAAATAGCGACATCTCCGCAATCCGTGATTTCTTACCATTGTCGCAAATCTTCTTTCCACTTTAAACCGCTTATTGCTGGCTTCTTCAAATTCCTTTGTTTCCACCCTCTTTTTATCTCTTAACACGGCATCATATCTTAGGGGTACTTCCAGCCTTCTTCCCTTGCTAAGAAACTTTCCGTTTTTGTCCTTGTATAAACACTGTTCTTTTAATGGACATTGCTGACATACCTTTTTATCGAATTTGAATATTTTTGATTCTTTGTCTTCCGTTTTGTCATATGACAGGATATGTTCTTTTGTGGTTACTAAATTTGGACAAGTAGCTGATTTGAGGTCTTCCGATATTGTAAAGTCTCCTGAACCATAGTATTTTACTTCTCTGCTGGACTCTTCATAGAAATCTATATTTGCACTGATTTCATTATCTTTTAAGTATGCCCGGTTGTTTATTGTTCCATATATCTTATCTGTTGTGATTTCTTCCGGCTTCAGCCCAAGATCTTTCTCTACTTTTTCAACCAACTCTACAAGCTTTTTCTCATCCCATATATTAAAAGGGGTTTGTACTGACGCAAGTATTATCTCGCTGTCTTCATCTACAATGATATGATCTTTATAACCTCTTTTGATGTTACCCGCTGATTTGTGGACTATTTTTGCGTCAGGGCCTACAACGCTTACTATCTTATCCTTTTTTCCGTTGATATATTGATCTATGATATCCCATAGTATGCCAAATGCCTCTTTGTATCTCTCATTTGTTTGAAGTTCGTCATAGGTCTTAAGATAAAGGTACTCTGCATATTTCTGTGCTATTTGCAGATATTTTTTTACATTTACCTTACCATCTTTCTTGTATTCTTCTTCAATCTCATTCTCAAATTGTGCCAACTGTTGATCTGCAAAGGCTTCATTAAATTTTCGCAGTTCTCTTATGACTTTCCGAAATGCGTCGCATATGAGTCTTCTGTTTGATGGGTAATTCACATTTGCTGCTACATCGGTGGTATCTATTTGATATCTCTTGGATTTAACGATATTTCTTTCGATACATTTTCTGACGATTTCATTAAAGAATTCATCAAAATTCTCTTCACCCATTCTATTTGTTCTAAAGTGGCAGATTGTTGTATCATCAGGAACCTCATCATCCAGAGATAAACCCAAGAACCAACGGAATGCAATATCTGTCTGGATTCTCTTTACTACCTTCTTATCTGAAAGAGTGTATAGAAACTCCAGCAGACAGATCTTAAGCATCATTACCGGATCTTCAGAAGTTCTACCTATATCACTGTATTTGTCCTTTACCATATCGTAAACAAATGAGAAATCTATGATTGAATTTATCAAAACGAGCAAATGATCTTTAGGTATTAATCGTTCAAATATCATATGAGTAAATACATCAATCTGTGGATTGTTTTTTCCTAACACAATGCTCAATCTCCGTATTTTCAACACTTTATATGTTTTTATTATACCATATTGGGTGTTGAAATCGAAGCGTTTTATGGGAATTAAAAGGCATTTAAGAATATTATGTATCTTAAACGCCTTTGGGCTATTGCATAATTTGTAGTGCTTCTGTATATTTATTCTAAACTATGCATTTTTCAGCGGTTTCCCAGGTACAAAGGTTATTAGGTTATATACAGAGCACGTCAATAATAATAAAATATGTGATAAGCATATCCCATCGGAGGTGTGCTTTTAATGGCATGAGTTACAAATTGCATTCGGCTCGGCCTGTTTTAATTTGAAACTTAGCACGCCTACGGGATAAGAAATCCCGACTATATCTAGGACATCATCTTACAATCACTTACAAAACTGCAACCGCCATTATCTCGGACCTGGGTCTGCACAAAATTCAAAACGCTATCCTAAAACAAAACTAAAGGGGCTTTTACAGCCCCTACATATATCACTATTCATGATGGATCATATGTTTCATATGATCCATATGCTCCTGCACCATTCTGAGAGTTTCACCGAACCTCTGGAAGTGAACCACTTCCCTCTCCCTTAAGAAGCTCAATGTCTCTATTACGCCTCTGTCTTTTGTGGAATTTATAAGATGCTCATAAGTAGTTCTCGCTTTTTGTTCTGCTGCAAGGTCTTCATGAAGATTTGTTATCGGGTCCTCAATTGCCTGTATATATGCAGCAGTCCATGGAACTCCGGCAGCATCATGGGGATACAGGTCATGACCGTGCTCAATATAGTGTGGACCTAACCCTGCTGCTTTTAGCTCTTTAGGTGTAGCCCTTTCAGTTATCTTATATATAAGGGTTCCGATGATCTCCCAATGAGCAAGCTCTTC
>JBLNDG010000263.1:0-25110 GCA_050261415.1 Caulobacteraceae bacterium
TAATCCCTTCTATCAACCAGATTACACCAAGGTATACCCTGAGTATTGCCAGCCATAAAGTCGGTGCCTTTGCTGAAAAATGCCCTCCAAAAATTGACCGGTTCTCTCTTACGTGCACAAATTCATGGACTATATAAGTCCAAACCCTGCTTAAACCGCCTACGCCGAACTGGTAATGCACATTCACAAGGTGCTTGATTAACATTGCAGGAAAGCCTGATATCGATCTTCCACCCAAGTCTGCGACTGCATAACGGCTTCCGATGGATACCATTATACCATGATAGTTTGACTTGAACGCTTTTGGAGAACCCTTATCCACCGATGCCAATATATTATGCACCGCCGTTTCCGCAGTTTGGAGTGCAGTCTCAACTATCTGGGGCATGGGCTTCTTTTCGCCTTTTTCGTTAGGTTCCTCGTAATATGCGTTATCACCGACTGCATACACATTTTTGTAGTCTATGGACTGCATATATTCATTTACCTGTATTCTACCCCTGCCACCGACGGTAAGCCCTACATTCGCTCCAAAATCGCTTCCCTTTATGCCGCAGGTCCAGATCAGAGTCCTTGCGGGAATCACTCTTCCATCCTTCAAAGTTATCGAATCCTTGTTGACCTGGGTAATAGGGGCTCCGGTAATCACTTCTACTTCATACCTTTTCAAAAACCTCTCAGCCTTTTTTATCAAGCCCTCATTGAGAATAGGCAGTATTTTGACCATTGCTTCCACAACTACCAGGCTTACTTCACTTCTGTCGATTTCGTACTCCCTACAAAGCTCTCTTTTCCATTCTACAAGCTCCCCAATGGTTTCTATTCCGGTAAAACCCGCACCCGCCACAACAAAGGTCAGCATAGCCTTCCTCCTGACAGGATCCTTCTCAACCCTGGCCTTACGGAACATTTTGTGTATATGCTCCTTTATTTTCACAGCGTCCTCAAAAGACCATATAGTGTATCCATGTTCTGCAACACCCGGTGTTCCAAAGAAAACCGGTTCAGCACCGGTTCCGAGCACAAGATAGTCATATTCATACTGGGCTGTTTCAGAATAAAGCCTTTGCCATTTAAAATCCACATTTTTGACCTCATCTGTTACAACTTGTACTGCAGTAGGGCTGAAAACTTCTCTCAGGTCAATCTGCACTGATTCCGGGGCAACCCTGTTGCCTGCAACCTCATGCAGTTCTGTCATCAGTGTGTGATAAGGCTTCTTATCTATCAGTGTGATGCTCAAGCCCTTATTATTTCTGACTGCTTTGTTTAAAAGCTTTGCCGCATGTACTCCTCCATACCCGCCTCCGAGTATGACAACCTTCGTTTTTTTATCCATTTGCTTATCATCACTTCCTTTATAAGAAGTATTAGCAATATCTGCAATAAAAATTACACAAAAAAACAAAACATATATAATATGTTTTGTTCAATACTATACTTCCGGTAAAATCAAATGCCATGCTATAGATAGGCATCTTCTATACCAATGCCTGGCTATACATGGCTGCTCTAATTGTTGCTCTTATTCTTCTATTGTTTCCCCTTCTAGCTTTACATCCCATAGGTAATTGTATAGCGGTACGAGCTCTGAAAAGCCCTCCCTGATTACATCGGGCAGTTCATCCTCAAACAGCAGCTTATCCAGTTTGCGGTTGCAGGCAAGATAGAAGTTTTTCTTCTGGTACCACTCTTGAATTTCTTTGGGTTTAGAAGAATCCAGAATTTTTTTATAGGACTCTCCCTCGAGACTGAAGGTCCCCTTCCTATAAAATGATATTACCTCAAGGAATTCCTCGGGCCTGTCATCAATCCTTTTCCGGAAACGGTCCATGGTAGCTTTTGTTGCAGTGTAAAACCCCATACCATATCTGTAAAAATCCGGTGTTATCTCAAAATACCAGGAAGGGCTTTCCTTCCAATCCTTTTGTGGCCTCTTAAAGGTAATCCATACATTGCTCCTGTAAGGGGATTTATCCTTGGAAAACCTTATATCCCTATGTATCCTGGATATGGTTTTATCTACAGCCGGAGTCACTTCAAGCAAAGGATCCAGTTCCAGCATAAAGGATGAAAGCTCAACCACCAAACTTTTGAAAGGCTCAAGCACATACCTTGTATATTCCTCCCTGTGCTCCTCGAACCAACCTTTGGAGTTGTTGAACTTGAGACTTATGAGAAATTCAAGCATCTCCTTTGAAAAACCTTTAAAAGCACCTGTGTTTTTATTCTCCACGGCTCTACCTCCCGGTAAATCATAATTATTCCACCTGATTTTCTGCTTCATCCAAATCTTTAAAATTATCTACATAGCCCCTGTTTATGGCTTCCCACAGATACAGCGATGCAGCCGTGCGGTATGGTCTCCAGCGTTTGCTGCACCTCTCCATGTAATCGGCACTTGGGTATGCTTTGAGCTTGTACAGCCACTTTATCGCCCTTTTTATTCCTAAATCCCCCGCAGAAAGCACATCAGGCCTTCCAAGGGAAAAAATCAGAAACATTTCTGCTGTCCACTGTCCTATTCCCTTTACACTTGTAAGTTCTTCAATGACTTCCTCATCGCAAAGCAGCTCAATTCCATGCATCTGAACTTCTTCTGCCTGTGTTTTTTCAGCAAGGTCTTTCAGATATTTAACCTTTGGCCTTGATATTCCTATGCTTCTAAGCTCATCTTCCGAAACGGCAGAGATACTTTCGGGAGTAAATCCGCCGCATAACGTCTTCGCTCTTTCATAAATTGTTCCTGCAGCTTTGACTAAAAGCTGCTGACCTATAATCGACCCAACCAGGGAACAAAAATAATCGTCATCCAGCTTGATTGACAGCTTTCCTATAAGCGACATGAGCCTTGAAAGCCTTTTATCCTTCTTGCTCAATGTGAGCACTTCATTACTATTCAGGTCATATTCAAGCAACTTGCCTATATTATTGCCTCCTTCTGCATACCAATGAGTACAGTATTAATAATTACCTTTTGTCTCCCATAAAGAAAAGCGCTAAGGCTCCCGGCCCGGTATGAGATCCTATCACAGGACCGATATTGTTTATAATAACATTTTTGACATTATACTGCTTTCGTATCATTTCCTCCAGACTTTTCGCATCTTCCGGGCAATCGGCATGGCTTATGGCTAAAACCTGTTCCCCGGGGTTAACGATATTCTCCTGGAGCATTTCGAACAGCGTCTTTATGGACTTTCTCCTACCCTTAACCTTTGTAACAGGAATAAGCCTTCCTTCATCATCAACATGCAAAACAGGCTTTATATCAAGAAGAGTCCCTACAAAGGCTGCAGTACCGGAAACTCTTCCCCCTCTTTTCAGATGTCCGAGGTCATCTACGGTAAACCAGTGGTTCATTTTTAGCTTATTAGTTTCCAGCCAGCTTATTATCTCATCCTTTGAGGCGCCTTTCTCAAGCATTTCATTTGCATAATATGCCAGAAGGCCATACCCCAGCGATGCACTTTTACTATCTATTATGGTTATATCGGCATCTGTTACCTCTTCAAGGACTAGGTCTCTCGCAAGTTTGGCATTGTTAAGACTGCCGCTCAGTGCAGATGAAAAGCCCATGTAAATTATTGACTTCCCCTCGCCGGCAAATTTCTTGAACATTTCGCTGTAAACGTAAACATTAACCTGTGATGTCGACGGCATTTCACCTTTTCTTACTTCTTCGTAAAACTCTTTGTATCCCAAGGTCTTCCCGAAATCGTCCTTGTGCTCCTCACCTTTGAAGTTGCATACAAAGTTAACTACCGGCACATCGTTCTGTTCAATATATTCCAATGGAAGATCCGTGCAAGAATCTATCATAAATACCGTATCCATAGCACCTTACCTACCCTTCATAATATTGATAATATTATAGTAACCATTTCCAGCAAATAAATCAATCTTTATATAGAAAAAGAAACTGCCTGCAATACCGCAGGCAGCCCATCTCAATCGAATGAAATGTTGGGGGTACGTGCCGGAACCGCAAAGCCCCGGCACTCATGATATTTATCAGGCTTATCGCCGAATACCCGGTTATTCGTAAATCAAACCTCCTGCAAGTTCCTTCAGCTTGGCAAAATCCAGTATGGAAATGTTCCCGTTTTTCTTATTAATGATTCCCTTGTCGGAAAGCTCCCTGAGCACCCTGTTCAGATGCCTGTAGCTGGTGCCAAGCAGAGTTGCCATCTCTGTCAGGTTTGTAGTCTCTATCTCTTTGACACTCTTCGAGCTTCCTTCCTCGCTCGTAATCGAAATGATATAACTGGCAAACCTTTTTTCCAATGGATACAGCAGGTTTATGGATGTACTGTTCGATATGGTATACAACTTATATCCGAGGCTCTTTATTACAGAAGCCAGAAATACAGGGTCCTTACCTGCATACTTGTGAATATCCTCCGTCCTGATCCCTATCATGTGGGATTCATTAAGTGAATCCACATTGCATTTTATCCTGTATCCGGACATAAACTCCAAATCGCCAAGAATGCTCAATGGCTTGTTAAACCTTAAGAGAAGGGACTTGCCGTTTTCCATCAGTGTATAAACCTTGAGCTTGCCCTTGACATTGAAAAAGAAGTATTCAAGGTCATCCCCCGTGTTGCATATACATTCCCCTCTGTCAAAACTCATAAGGCTCATATATGGTCTCATATCCGTCTGAAACATAGTGCCGATGGAATACTCCCTAATGTATTGCTCAAGAAGGTTCCTGTCAGCAATCCTCTTCATTGGAAATCCTCCTATTTTATAATATAGTTAAATAATAACATATAAATAGGACATATGTCCCAATATTCAGAAATAATTTATGCTGCTTCCTTCTGAGTCGTTTTGTTTGCTGTCCATTCGTCATATTTTTCAAGGCAGAGCATCAGCAATGCCGATACTGCTGTCATTGCACCCAATATAAGCCATGCATTTTCAACAGTAATATACTTCAGGGCACCGCCCATTGTCATGGGTCCTATTGCATAGCCGAACCCCATGATGGTCGGAAGCACTGCATTCATCCTGCCCCTATGGGAAGCAGGCGTATGATTTACTATAAAAGGCATAACGCTTATGGAAAGCATCACTTCTCCCACTGTAAATATAATCACAGACAGGAAAAAATAGGGCAGGTCATTAAGTATCCCAAGCATTCCAAAGCCTATTGCATATAGCACTATTCCATATACCATTTTGCGCATGTTCTTTATACCTTCTGTAAACTTGGTCAATAAAGGTGTAAATATAATAACCACCAGGCCGTTCAAGCTGGCCATCCACCCGAAGTATTGGGCTCCAAGCTCCTTGAAATTCTGCACTGAATGGATAGGAATCAGAAATGTCCACTGTGAGTAAGTGAAATTATAGCCAAAGGCAATAACTGCAAAGTATATCAAAATCGGCCTTCTTAAAAGCACTGATATTATAGAGCCTTCCTCTCTTCTTTCAAGCTTTCTGCTTTCATCATGTATTTCTTCCTTGGTATTTCCAAAGGTCTCTTTTACGAACAGGAAAATAAGACTGATTGATATCAAAGCTGTAGCCGCATCCCCAATGAACACAAGTGGCAGGTACCTCCTGTAAAGGAAGCCTCCCAGCATAGGCCCGACTGCAAAGCCTATGTTCCATCCCAAGTAGCTCAGCGCATATGCCCCGGTCCTGTTTTCCGGCGTAGTAAGGTCGGCTATAAGTGAATCGTGGGAAGGTCCTGCTACACTCATGCATGCACTTGCAGCAACAATTGTATATACCAGTGACATTGACGGCGTCATGAAGCCGCATGCCATGTATAGCAAGGCAGCGATTGTATCGAATATAATGATTAAATACTTCCTGCCTATTGTATCGGCAAGCTTTCCCCCTATCATCGATGCAATCGGGAAAAGCATACTGTTCAGGCTCAGGTAAAATCCTGCATCCTGCTTTGAAAGCCCTATCTTATCGGTCATTATTATAGTCATCAAAGGCATTACAAAACAGCCCATCGCATTTACAATTCGCGATGCAAATATCACATATATCTCTTTGGGCAAGCCCCGGTAAGGGCTTAGTAAATCTTTAAGTTTAGACATTGTTAATTCCCCCCTCATAAATGTCGGATTCGCCAAAAAAAACAAAGTCACGGAACATTACTATTCCATGACTCTTTTAATTCAGCGTTTTGGTTTAAAGCCACGGAACGTCGGATCTTAAGCAGAGCTCAAAACCCTTATTGACAGTAAACTTCAAAGTCATGACTCTTCAGAAGTTTATTGCCAAGCGACCCGCAACTTTGCACAAATCAGCTATTATGCAGTACTATAAAGGCAGGCCGCTCCATTAAATTTTGTAGTCTTTCATTTGCAGTTCTATTGATTTTCATCATCGCGACCTCCTTTTCCATAATTTATGTGTTCTTGTAAAGTATACTATCATGTATATATGACTGTCAATCGGCTTACATGAATTGTAATAAAATAGTAATATTATTCCTTTGCTGACCGGATAAGTATAATGCACAAAATGCATGCTTCATTATTAAAGCCCGATATTATATAATATATAAAGGTCTGTATATTTTACTTTATAGTAACTGCATAAAAAGCTATATGATATTGTTTATCGGAGGAATTTATGAAGCTTGATTACTTATTCAACGACCGGCGCTTCTTTTCGAGCATGTTTAAGATTGCCCTGCCTATAACCTTGCAGAATCTGGTTCTCGCATCCCTTAACCTTGTAGACACGATAATAATAGGGGGTCTGGATGAAACAGCCATTGCAGGTGTCGGGCTTGCAAACCAATATTTTTTTCTGCTGAACCTTCTATTGTTCGGCATAACCAGCGGTTCCGCCATCTTTACAGCCCAATACTGGGGCAGCAAGGACGTAAAAAATATACGAAGAGTGCTGGGAATATGCCTCATTACGGGCGGTACAGGTGCATTACTGTTTTCCCTTTGCGGCTTTTTCTTCCCTCATGAAATCCTTGGAATTTTTACAAGGGATAACAATGTAATTGATTTAGGAAGCCAATATTTGAGAATCATTATTTCCAGTTATGTCATTACTGCCTTTACATTTTCATACTCTTTCATACTCAGAAGTACAGGAAAGGTAAAAGCCCCGTTGTATGTCAGCATAACTGCTCTCGGTATAAATACATTACTTAACTATCTGCTTGTATATGGTTACCTGGGCTTCCCGGAGATGGGAGTCAGGGGATCTGCCACTGCTACAGTAGTAGCGAGGTTTATTGAGTTTACGCTGCTTATAATTATTGTACATTGGAAAAAATATGCTGTTGCGGCTACATTAAGGGAAATGACCGACCTGTCCCTTGATTTTATGAAAAGGTTCTTCAAAGTTGCTGTCCCGGTAATACTGAATGAATCCATGTGGGCTGTGGGAGTGACAATGTACTCCATAGTATATGCGCATATGGGGACTGAAGTAATTGCATCAACGAATATTTCAGGAACTATTGAAAGGATAATCTGGGTAATATTCCTTGGTTTTGGGAATGCTTGCGCAGTCATGATAGGCAATAAAATCGGTGAAGGGGATGAAGAGCAGGTCTTCCTATATGCAAAAAGGTTTGCTATTCTGGGGCCTGCCGCTGCAGTTCTGGGCGGTCTGGCAGTAGCATTACTTTCAGGTTTGGCACTTATGCCCTATAAAGTATCTCCTGTTGTAATAAGCTATGCTCAGAAGAATCTTATCGTTTATTGCTCTTTCATGTGGGCGAGAGTCTTTAACTATATGAATATTGTAGGTATTCTAAGAAGCGGCGGAGATACAGTCTTCTGCTTGTTTCTGGATCTCGGAGGAGTCTGGCTGGTAGGAGTGCCGCTGGTATTCTTAAGCGGAATAGTATTGCACCTGCCGATATATTGGGTATATGCCCTTGCACATCTTGAGGAAATAACGAAGATGGCTGCAGGAATACCAAGGCTTCTGTCAGGAAAATGGATCAATAATCTTACCGTCGCAACGAAGTAAGCAACAAGAGGATATGTACAGCATTGTAAAGCAGCCCTGCCACACATATCCTCTATGCATATATTACGCACTATTCAACACTGGCATAGTTTTTCAGCCTCTCATTATACATTGCAATAAGCTCATAAGCCGTGCCTTCATCCAGCTTACCCCAAAGACAAGGTGTCTCGAAAAAGCGTTTCGGCAGCCTTACCCTCATCAGATCAAAACCAAGCATATTCTTTATACGCAGTTTGGTTTTGTACACCCTGTCAGCTATAGCAGTCAGGTTTTCATCCGTAAATCCGTACCCTATAGCATTTAGTGCCGATAATATTGTTTTCCTGTCATAAACCTTCCTTGCAAAAAGGCATATGGTAAGGGAATTCAGCATGCACCTTTCTCTTTCTTCATTGAATATGCCTTCAACTATTTTATTTTTGTCCAGTGTCTCTATCGACTGGTCAATCGAATACCCCGCATTGCAAAGGTGCGAATGCCTTGCACCTATTGTCGTACCAAGAAGAGTTCCATATCCCGTGTGATAGCCCGGCATCTCATTCCCGGCAAAATTCATTGCAAATTCCCCACCGCCGTATTCCAGAGCTGCCTTGTATACGCCTTTGGCAAGGGTTTCATAAAACCTGTTTTCCTTCATTGCAAGGTACTCCACCGCTTTGAGATAATTTGCCGTATTCCCGAACTCAAGGGGGACCATGGTTTCCTTATCAGTTATAAGCCCCTTTTCATATGCTTCTGTAGCCCATCCCAGCACAACCCCGGTGGACATTGCGTCCAGCCCGAAAAGCTCAACAAGCTCTATAAGCTGAAGTATCTCATCGGAAGTTTTTGTACCAAGGAAGCTCCCAAGGGCAAATATCAACTCATAATCATAACCGACACTAACAGACTCATAGTCATAGCCTTTGTCAAACTCCCTGCGGAACTGCCCGATATGTATGCACCCAACGGGGCAGCCTGCACATGCCATTTTCCTTACGAGGTTTTTCCTGACAAAGGTCTCACCGGATATATCCTCTGAATTCTCAAACTTGCTCTGTGTAAGATTTTTAACCGGCAAACTCCCCATTTCGTTTAAAGGCTCCACATTCATCGGTGTACCTATGTCATGGTATTTTGACATTGCTTCAGTTTCCGTCACTTTCTTGTATATCTCTCGGTAAACCTTGAAATACTCCTTGAAGTTCTTGATGGGTATACTCCTGTCACCTATGATGGTAATAGCTTTAAGGTTCTTGCTTCCGAAAACAGCACCGAGACCCAGCCTTCCAAAATGTCTGTATGTGTCCACACATACCCCGGCGAAGCTCACAAGGTTTTCACCTGCAGGGCCTATCCTGATTATACTTCTCTTGCCGCTCCCGGCTTCCCTCTCCCTGATCAGCCTTCCGGTTTCATCCGAGGACATACCCCACAAAGCCCTTGCATCCTTGAACTTCACATCATTGCTGTTAAGTGTTATATATATGGGTTTATCCGACTTTCCCCTTATTACAATTGCGTCATAGCCTGCATGCAGCATTGTCAGTGCCAGCCGGCCTCCGGCATAGGATTCTCCAAGCTCTCCGGTCAGCGGGGAGTAAAACATCGCAACGGTTTTTGTTATCACAGGGTATATGGAAGATGCAGCGCCAATAGCAAATATTATAGGCTGTTCTTCATGAAGGGGAGGCAATTCCGGTTTTATGTTTTCCTCAAGGAGTTTTGATGCTATGCCCACTCCTCCCAGGAATTCACACAAATCCTCCCGCTGTTCTATACGTATCTTTTTATTGCTGAGGTCAATATGTAGTACTCTTATAAACTTTTCATACAGCATTGTCTGCTTCCTCCATTCTCAAACATTCATGAGGGCAGAACCCGGCGCATACCCCGCAGTGCTTGCAGATTATTGGCTTACCCGTTGCCTCATCAAAGGACACTGCTCCAACTACACAGGCCTTTACGCATCTTTTGCAGCCTATACAAAGTTCGGGCTTAAGAATGACGCCTCCCCCGTCCCTGGGCTCCAGTGCTCCTGACGGGCAGGCTTCTGCACATGCCCTTTCACCGGAACAAGCTATACAAACATCCGCTATGAATTTTCCTTTAAGTCCGCCGCTGGTCCGTACTTTTATAGCGCTTTTTGCAATAGAATGATTCTGACGGTTCACCCCGGAACATACAAGCATGCAAGTAAAGCACCCTATGCACTTGTTCATCCCATCAGCCTTTAATATCTTTGGCATATCAGCCACCTCCACAGTTAATGATGCTGGAGAAAAATATGTTCAGTCCAGGTAAATATATATAAATTATATTTCAAACAGTTCTGTTTATCTATAGTATCTTTTATTCACCCTGTAAATTGTTTTGGAAGTCTTGCTTTATAGCCGACATAAAATTTAAGGTTGGGCAGGAACCTAATCCCCTTCCAGTTTTTAAAATCCTCCGGAAGCATACTTTCATGCACTTCCTCCAGCTTCAGTTCGCCCTTTATGATCCTCTCCGCCATACTATCCAGTGCATTTATATATTTTTCAATGAGAAGCAAATCCTCTTTAGTTCCGGCCGGACCATGTCCGGGAACGAGAACATCGAAATCATAATTCTGGAATTCATGAATCCTGTCAATCCACAGCATGGGATCTCCGGCACCAAGCCATGGATGGGCACCCGTAAAAAGTATGTCACCCATGAAGGCTATACGCTCCTCTGTCAGTAAAAGAACGGCATCACCCGCAGTATGCCCGCCGGAAAACTCCCGTATAACTGCTGTTTTCGACGCTCCGTGTATTTCCATGCTGGTTTCAAAAGTCATATCTGGAAGCCTCAGACCAAAATCATCCTTTAAGATTGACTCTTGGAACCTGATATCCCTCTCAAGCATTTTCCTCGATATTTCATCCGTTTCATCTTTCAGTTCCAATTTTAAAGAGGCTATAACTTCCGGGGCTGCTTCTTTCATTCCTGAAGCCTCAGCTTCATGCAGCTTTAATTCATGATAAGTTTTATAGGTTGAAATTATAGGGATCTCTGCCTCAAAAACACAGTTTCCCAACACATGGTCAAAATGGTTGTGACTGTTAACCACATATGAGACCTCCTTTCCCGTGAGTGTGGCAGCAGCTTTTTTCAACTCTTTGGCACAATCTGTGGATAGAAATGCATCAAACACTATTACCTTATCACCCAAATCTATAATACCTGCATTGCTGATACCGCCCCCCTCTTCCGAAGAATAAGCCGCATAAACTCCCGCTGCAAGCTCCTCAACCCTAAAATACTCTGATTCATACGCTTTTTTAAACTCTTTCATGCTTTACTCTCCTTTCTAAAAATAAAAACAGGAACTCACAATATATTCCTATTGTGGTTCCTGTTTTAAATTATATTTAATTTAATATATTAGGATACAGTTGTCAATACCTTTTAAAAAATATTTTTGTTATTTTATTCCATCCAAAGCCTTATAGATTGCCAATGCCGCATCCAGCATACTGGCATTGTCCTTTGGTCTGAATTTCCCGTCAACACCAACTGCTATTCCGAGCCCTTTCGCTATTGCTACATAACCTATTCTATCACTGCTTATCTGGTCTGCATCCTTGAAATCCACAACAAATATACCCTCAGCCTTTGCAAGCTTTTCGTATTTCAGCAGCTTGACTATCAGTTCAGTCATCTGCTCCCTCGTGACCTTAGCATTAAGGTTCAATTCTATTTCTTTGTTATCAAGCAGGCCATACCTTACAGCTTCGCGCAAATAAGGGTAATCCCTGTCATCCTTGTTTACATTCTTGAACAGTAAATCCTCTTCGTTCCTTGAAATACCAGGGCGGTAACCCTTAGCATTAACCAGCATCCTGAGCAGTTCAATATAGGTTATATCCCTATCCGATACAAAAGAAGCTTTGTCAATAACCCCCTGAAAGGCCAGTATTAATAGTTCTTTCTCTGATGGATGCCCTTTTATCCTTTCCTCAAAGCTATTCTCCCCGATAATGATTTCTTCTCCAGTGCTGCTGAGCAGTTTACCGCTAAAGGCATCAACCGCTCCTGCATATGCGCCTGCGGTCTTGGGCTCAAGCGTATACACAATCCTAATATCAGGAGTATATTTATTATCCTCGGTCTTTTTCAGGTACCTCACATAGCTGAGGGATACATCAAGCCCCTGGTAATGCAATTCACCCGCCTTATCGGCATTTATGACACCTTTCGCAGCAGGAAAGACTGATTTTTCATCCCAATTGCACATCAGTTGTTCTGTCTCACCGGTTTTTAAATCGATTACAACGGATATATAGTTGTTACTATATGGGATACCATTTACCAGCCTTTGAAACTGCAACATAGGTTTTCTTTCAGGTACGATAATTCCATTTACGTTATAGCTTTGCTCTGTATAGCTCAATTTGGTGTTTATCTCTCCCAACCTATGCGGATAGTACTTCCCTATCAGCTCAATTGCCTTATCATAAGCCTGCTCCCATGTTATCTTGGGTTCAAAGGGCTTTCCATACCAATCCTCCTGATCATACTTTGCTATAGAAACAAGCTCTTCAGTGCAGGCATCTATCACAATCGAACCTGATACCATCACACTTCCGCCTGGATCCTGTTTGCTGATATTCGCTGTCCAGGTTTTCCTGCCTGCTGAGGTCCAATTATTATCATTTTCGAGATAGCTCAGGTTTTCAATTTTATAACCCGCGCCAAAAAGCTCTTCTATAAAGCTGCCTATTACCTCAGCAGCTCTGCTGCTTTCTATTTCTTTATCAGATGCTCTGACAACTGCAGCATTCTGCAAATATTTGTCCTTTTGCTCTTTGGTTATATCCCTGCTAAACAGCTGTTTCACAGCTTGCCCGTTGTAGTTGACAAACTCTCCCGTGCTTGCATCGACAAGCCCTCCTGAATTACCTTTCGGAACATATGCAAGTTTGACTATACCCATATCTTTATATTGCAGATATCTGTTCCTATAGGGTATATAGGACAGCTCCATCTGCCAACCGCTCCTGTATTTCTCCACTGCAGCTTCCCTGCTTATAAGCTTTGCGGGTTTTGGAAATACATCATCATAATCCCATCTGAGTTCATAAGACATAACAGTGCCGGTAACTCCGTTAATGCTTACGACAATGAAGTTCCTCCCATATTTTATTCCGTTTATCTCTCTTATAAAACTGAAACGGTACTGGGGCCGGCTCATGCCGTAATAGCCGTCATTTTGATAATCCGGTAATTTTGTCTGTTTAAACTCTTCGGGATTTATTTTTGCTGCATACTCTTCAGCAGTTTTCTGTGCTTGCTCTTTCGTAACAGCGGCAATAGCCAGCTGCTCCTGATTCCTGTAACCCTCACTTTTCCTGAAGCTGAGAAGTTTACCGCTCATTGCATCTATTTCAACATAAATAAATACACTTGAGTCTATATTGGATGAATTCCAATTCAAGCTCCATACGTACTTTTCCTCCAATTCCATTTGAGGCTGCAATTGTATGGTCATCTGATATCTTTTCTCGTCAAGCTCAAGTCCGAAGTATTTTTCGAGAGCTTCAACGGCTGTCTTTTTTGCTTCTTCCTTTGTAACCTTAACTGATTTTTCAATTAACGAACTTTCGTCCCGGTTTCCCTGTCCGATGTAGCCTACTGTCGATGCTGTACCGCCTCCCGTATTAGTCCCCGGAGCACCTGCAAATACCGGACAGATAGTTCCTATTGCTATGAGAACAGCAATTCCCACGGCTAAAATTCTTTTCTCTGTCATTCGATAACCCCCCAACATAATTTCCATACATTTCCTATTATATTCCATCATGGGGTGGTAAACAACCGCTGTAATAAATTGTAAGGGAACTGTAATATTATTGCCCCTGCCCCTCTTCAATTTGCTTTATATTCTTGGTCATATCATCAACTTCCTTAAATACCTTTGTCAACCTCACACCTAACGCTATTACCGCCTCAATTCCGGCAGCAATAAGGAGCACGGATTGTGCAGTAATAAATGAAGCAGCAGTAGTACCTACAAGTACGGAGAGGACTCCAACAGGTCCTCTAAGCATGGCCAGCACACTGAATACCTTCCCCCGGTTTACATCCGGGACTGCTGCCTGCAGCACACTGTTCAGGATTATCATGTATGATGAACCAACCACACCGAGAAATGCAAACAACAGTACAGACAACGGGAAGTATTTGTTCAACAGGAACAGTGTGAAAAATGCTGCATCAAACAGAAGTATATTCAGAAACAACCTGAATTTATTGGGATAATGCTTTACTTTAATACCAATAACCAGACTTCCTATAACCGCACCGATGCCGAGACTGGAAAGTAATATCCCCCATGCCAGTTCAGCCATATTTCCCATTTTCAAGGTTTCCTTAATAAATATATAGATAAGTATACCTTGCATTGCCATTGCGAAGGTAAGGTAAATATCTATCAGCACCATAAGTTTTATTGCTTTATCCGTCCACATTATAGAGACTCCGATTATAAACTCTTTCATTGCACTCTTCTTCTGTTTCCCTTCCCCTTGCTCCAGGAAGTGAGTTTCCTTGGCAGAAACCGTGAAAATGATGAAAGCTGAAATAAAAAATGTAGCAGCGTCAATTATAAAAGCGTTTGAAACTCCAACAAAGCCTACAATTGCTGCACCTGTTGCAGAGCCGACTATCTGAATCAGGCTGTTGGTTGCAGACATAAAAGAGTTCAGGAGAGGTATATCCTCCTTTGAAACCAGGTTTGGCTCAAATGCCCTCTGGGCGGGCTCACGGAATACATTTACCGAAGCAGCTGCAAAAGCAATAGCATATATTAGATTAATGTTGTTTGCAAACATTACAGTGAGTATAATAGTTCCGCTCATCAAATCCGAAACCAGCATAGTCCACTTTCTTGACACCCTATCAATTATAAATCCTGCAAAGGTTCCCAAAATAACTGCCGGTATCATCTCCGATACAGTAAGAAACCCAAGATCGGCAATCCTCCCGTTGGATATGCCGTAAACCTTACGGAGCAGTGCAAAATAGCTTATTTTGCTGCCGAAGGAGGATATCACCCCTGCTATAACTATTGTCATCAGGTTTCTGTTTTTCAAAAGCGGCTTATACTCTCCCAGATAATTATTTAAGCTTTTAAACAAAGTACATTCCCCCTGACTGATATTACCCAACTCAAACAAAAATACCGCAGGAATTACCCCACGGCATTAGTGCTCATGAAAGCATAAAAATACCGTGAGAACTACACCCACGGTAAATTATACCGAATATATGTTTTTTGAATCCTGGAGTTGGGTATAGCTTTACATAAAGTATTCAATTTCATTTGCTTTTACTATACCTGCCATTCCAAGCAACTCCTTCCTTATTCTGGGTTAATTCTAGCACACCGGATTGCGAATTGCAATATAAATATTTTCAGCTTTATTGATATAGTGCACTATTCAATCACGATCTCTCTATTGTTTTTATCCAGAAAAGATACCTGCTGGCTCCCCCCCAGATACTTGTTCACCAGTTCAGCCAATTCCTTAACAGCTGCTTCAAAGGCTTCTCTCCTGCTATTATCAACAGACTCAATGCACAGGAAAGTATTTTCCGTTTTTTCCGTAAGCTTTGTACGGTCTGCCTCTCTCCAGTTCCAGCACCGGCAGATTGCTCCCGCTTCATCCTTGTATATAACTTCGCCATTGACCGGCGGCTGATTTTCGCCACTTCCCAATGGAACAAAAAGTTCATTGCCTTCAGCACGGGTAAGCATTATATCCCCCCTGACCACATCCAGGTCCTCTCCTCCGCAGGGAAGCAGGTGGTTAAGAGAAACACAGTTATATATATCAACCAGGGGATTTATCGAGCCTACAGGTTTTCCATTATATACCCTCCTCACCAGCGCTTCTATGGATGACCGGTTCTCCCTTGGGCTCTTGAACTTCTTATATGCATCCCTCCACACGGAAATGCAGGGATGTTTTGCAAGCTCGTAACCTTCAACTCCTTGAAGTGCTTTATTCGAAGCCGCCTTCAGCATATCTCCGAAATCAGTGCTGCCCGGTTCATTGTTTATCCCTTTCGCTACCACAACTCCGATTGCTGCATCGGGAAACAACTCCCAAAAGCTATCTTCAATAATAAACTTCCTCATTTGTAAACCTCCTTCTTATATATAACCATACACAGACCTTTGTGCTTATAACCTCAAAGGCTTTTATTAAAGCATTTAACGATCAAGGAAGCCTTTGATGAAACTCATTGACGGAGCATAATAGATTAAGGTGGAATATATGCCCCTATTCGTTATAACAGAACACCCTGATTAATTCAATGCATCGAACTAATCAGGGCATTCCGCTAATGTCTCGCATTAGCAGGTTCTATATTGATTCTCTTGCCTTTTATCTGGTTATCCTTCATAATCCGGATAACATCCTGTGCATATTCTCTTGGAATTTCAACAAAAGTATATTTGTCATAAATATCTATGCTGCCTATAAGTTTGCCAGGCAGGCCCGTCTCTCCTGCGATACCCCCCACAACATCTCCCGGCCTTATGTTCTGGTTCCTTCCGATGTTTATAAAGAGTCTTACCATACCAGGGTCTGCTCCTGTATTGTCAAAGTTGAAGGAATCCTCCTGATCCGTCTTGGTCTTCTCCCCTATTGTCATTTTCAAGAGTGCAGCGGCAATATCCAAAGAAGTGTATTCATCCCCGACAAGCCTTTCCACTGCTGCAACATACTCGGAAAGGCGTCCCTCCTCTATGGTTTCCTTTATCTTATCCAGGAACTTGTTTGTCCTTACCTCTTCCACATCTTCGGAGGATGGTACCTGCTGAAGCTTCATCTTCGCCTTGGAATACCGCTGTATATCCTTAAGCTTGTATATTTCCCTGCCAACGATGAAGGTGAAGGCCTTGCCTGCCCTTCCAGCTCTGGCAGTTCTCCCGATTCTATGTACATAGTATTCTTCGTCCTGTGGAAGATCATAGTTGAATACCGCTTCTATATCATCCACATCTATGCCTCTGGCTGCTACATCAGTTGCTACAAGTATATCTACATTTCCGCTTCTGAACTTTGCCATCACCCTATCCCTCTGGACCTGCTTCAAGTCTCCGTGCAGCCCGTCTGCGAAGTATCCTCTTCCCTGCAGTTCCTCGACAAGTTCATCGACCTTTTTCTTAGTATTGCAGAATACCAGTGAAAGCTTCGGGTTATACATATCCAGCAATCTGGATAAAACCTCCGGCTTTGTTTTCTCTTTAACTTCAAAATATACCTGTTCTATTTTCGGGGCTGTTAGTTCCTTGTGCACCACCTTGACATGCTTTGGTTTCCTCTGGAACTTCTTGGTCAATTCCAGAATGGCCTGGGGCATGGTCGCAGAGAAGAGCAGTGTCTGTCTTTCTTCCGGCACAGCCTTGAGTATTGTGATTATGTCATCAATGAATCCCATATCCAACATTTCATCCGCTTCATCAAGTACCGCCATTTTCACTGTATTCAGTTTAAGCGTGCCGCGGTTCATATGATCCATGACTCTGCCCGGTGTGCCTACTATTACCTGGGGCCTCTTCTTCAGTGCCTTTATCTGCCGGTCAATGGGCTGTCCGCCGTAAACAGGCAGAACTTCTATGCCTCTCTTATATTTGCCCAGTTCTCTTATTTCCTCTGCTACCTGTATCGCCAGTTCCCTTGTGGGGCAGAGTATCAGAGCTTGAACTGCCTTATCTTCCGGTCTAATCATCTCAAGTATTGGTATCCCGAAGGCAGCAGTCTTTCCTGTCCCGGTCTGTGCCTGGCCTATAATATCAATTCCTTCAAGAACAAAAGGAATTGCTTGCGACTGTATTGGAGTAGCTTCCTCAAACCCTTTGTCTTCAATTGCTTTCTGGATTTCCTTCGACAGGTTCAGTTCCGTAAATTTCAATGTCTCCATTATCATACCTTCTTTTCTCTAAAATGCAACTATTTAACTATACATTTATTATGTTCAATTTACAATATAATTTTTCATATTTCGATAAATAGTTAAAGCTTCTTCCGGAGCTTCCCCACTGCGAAAAGAAGAAAGGGTATAGCATAGCCGAATGACATATTTATCGGTTCAAGCAGCTTATTCGAAAAATCCTCAAGCTCAAGCTTATTTGCCGCTATACTTAGTGTAAGATAGTATGCAAAAACAGCAAATATCTTTATCAAACCTTTTGTATCCGATAGTTTGAAAAGCACCTTCATTATGTTCAGTGCAGTAACAATTAATGCAGATACAAGTATAAAATCCGCAAAGATCCAAATTGCTACGACTATCGCTTCGATGTTCTCTATTGTATCTGCTATGTTTACCTGTTTCACTGCTACAAGTACCGGAACAGGCGCTCTTTCAGCCGTTGAACTGCCTAATACTCCTATAGTGATAAAAAGTACCACCAGTACACTTGATACATTCACAAAGGCGGTGGTAAACCCTAATTTTAAAAAATGTTTCTTGTCGCTTACCCTGTCGCCTAAAAAAGACAATAAAAATACATATGCAAGAATAGAGCTAACCCCCACGCTGGCCTTCATAATTGGAACAATATCGTTGAAATAAACCGGAGCAACATTATCAAGCCTGACCAAAGGCAGGAGGCATATAGTCAGTATGAGCAGCATGAGACCTATAAAAGGCAGGATGATTTCGCCCATACGTCCGATTACACTAATATCGGAATGTATTATATATACTATGAATATCAGGTTTACTATGACAAAAACCTTTATATCAAAGCCTGCATATACGGAACTCACCAATCGTTCCACACTATAGCGCAGATAGAGTGCGACATTCCAAGTTACCCACAGCAGGTATAATAATACAATGAATTTACCGGCAAGCTTTCCCATAATATCATCTATAATTTCAGCCATGCTTTCCTTCTTATAGCTCTTAAACATTACATTCATTATAATAATAAGAAGTATGAAAGGGACTGCAGATATTAGCGGCGAGACCCATCCGGCCTGTTTTGCCCGTAAAGATGCAAAGCTCGGAAAAAATCTTGTTGCCGGTGAAGAAACCATTATAGTAAATATAAATAAAAGCTGCCTGGCAGAAATAGTGTCTCTTTTGGCTTTCATTCAACCAATCTCCTTAATATTTGATGCCGAAGATTTCAAACAACACTTTTATTAAACTTGCAGTATACCTGTGCGAATTGTAATAATACCCAAGAAGCAGTGTTGCAATAGTTAAAATAATAAATACAACCTTTTCCTTATTCTGCTTTTTCTTTGACATCGTTCTGAAGTCGATTATACAAATAACAAGCACTACAATAATCAATACAGTCATAGCTACCCTCCATGGCCTTATTTTTTGCCGCCTGTCGGCTCTTTTATCAAATAAGTCCTGGCCACTTGCGATTCCACTTCTACGTTAAACTTGATCTTGGGGAATAATTCCTTCCATTGTGAGGCAAACTCATCCCGCATTCCCGGATACCTGAAACCAAAGCTGGTCACTGCACTAAAGAAATCTGCGTTCTTTTCCTGCGCCAGGCTTATTATGTGTTCAATTTCTTTCTTAACGACATTTTCCTGTTGTTTTCTCAGGTATTGAAGGCTCTCCTCATCAAACTCAGCTTGGGTGCCCTCTATTTCACCAATGTTTGTTATAAGTGATACCTTTATTGTGCAAGATATATCATCACCCTGTATCTTTGGGTAGCGCTTGGCTTTGCTTTCGACTATCTCCAGTGACACTGTCTCGCCATTCTTTCCCTTGACAACTATAACACCGGATCCCACCCGGTTCATCAGAAAGTTGATTCCTCTTGATTCCTTGTCGGTTAAGAACATTGACAGCTTGTCACCGTTAAACACTGAATAGCCGCTAACCTTTATATCGTATAAATCCTTCTTCTCCGTTTCCGAAATGGAATTGACGGCTTCCAAATATGGGATAAAGGTTGCGAGCTGTTTATTGTCAAATATAAATATAGCCTCATTCAAAGATACTGTGCTTGCTACAGATACTTTTTTAATGCCTTGCTCTATACTGGAAAGCCTGTCACCGGCAAACATTTTTTTGGTATTGGTCTTCTTTACTATGGAATTTGCTGTCTCCCCCTTTACAATATATAGTTTCGCATTATACCTGAATTCACTCTGCCTGCTGATAAAATCCAGATAAGGCAGCACACCTTCCCGCGCAATTTCCTCTCCTATCAGTATGAATTCTGTATGCCCAAAGTGAGGCCTTTTTTCAGCATATGTCAATGAATTCCTTACTGCTTCAAACATAGTTTCCCCTTCTGCGGCTATGGACTCCGCACTTTGCTGCTGTGACTGGCCTCCGCCTCCACCGCCCCCCCCGCCGTTTCCACCGGAGGTAGTGCTCTTTGTTGTAAGCGTCACCTTAACCTTCCCATCCTGCCCTTTATCAATGGATATAATCCTTACAATGAATGACCTGTCTATTTCTGTTCTAGTTCTTTCAATTTGTGCACACGAAGATAAGTAAAAAGCGACGAAAAGCAATAATATGAGTATAAATGTTTTGCGCATAAAATTCTCTCATTCCATTCTTTTCTTATTATAGGGGTTCAGCTCTTTCGGCCGCTTGATCATAGTGAAAAGCGGAAATCTGAACAGTGTATCCTGAAGCTGTAAGTCTTCACTGGCTACGAGCGGGTCAAGATATGGGACTCCAAAGGTCTCAAGCTTGCACCAGTGGTAAAGCAGCAGAACCAGCCCGAGGGTCATGCCAAATATTCCAATTATGCTGCTCAGGACAGTAATTCCAAAACGCCATAACCTCAGGGCATTACTGAGATCCTGGTTAGGCATGGTAAAGCTAGCAATAGCAGTTACTGCTATTATTACAACAGTTGCAGGGGACACCAGCTTTGCCTGTACGGCCGATTGTCCTACTACCAATGCCCCCACTATGGATACAGTCTGACCTATTGTTTTCGGCAGTCTTAAACCCGCTTCTACCAATAGTTCAAAAGCAATAAGAAGCAGGAATACTTCAACAAACATGGGAAATGGAACTCCCTCCTTAGAGGCTACAATTGAAAAAGCAAGCTCTGTTGGCAGCATTTCCTGATGAAAGGTAGTTGCGCTGACATAAAACCCGGGTAGAACCAAGGTAATAGCCATTGATATGAAGCGTATAAACCGGATTACAGAGCTAACCAGAAAATGCTGGGAATAATCCTCCGGAGCCTGGATAAACTGCAGCAGCGTACCAGGTATAATAAATGCCGTTGGAAGTCCGTCAATGATTAGCCCCACCCTCCCATCTGAAATGTTGGAGCAAAATCTATCCGGCCTTTCTGTAGACATGACCTGCGGAAAAGCTGAATACTTGTCATCTATGATGAACTCCTCAATATACCCCGAGGTAATTGCCCTATCAATATTTATACTATCCAGCCTTTTTTTCACTTCATCCACCAGTTTTTTATTGGCAATTCCTTTTAAATACACTAAAGCAACCGGTGTTTTTGATTGTTTTCCCACAACCATCTCTTTTATAACAAGGTCCGGGGACTTGATCTTTCTTCTGCAGGTTGCGGTATTGGTTCTTATGACCTCTATAAATGAATCCTTTGCCCCCTTAATGACATTCTCACCCGTCGGCTCGTCTATGCCTCTTTTGTCAAAGCCTTTGACTTCAAAGGAAAAAGCGGTTTTTTCACTGTCAAATACAATCACAGTACTGCCTGTCAAAAGATCGGTGAGCAAGTCCTCCATCTTTTCACGTTTTTTCATTGCGGCATTATAAACTACCCCATGCTCCAGCAATTTCATTGCCTCATCATAGGTCATGCAAAGGTCAAAGCGTTCTTCCTGCATCAGGGGCTTTAGTATGTAATCGCTGGCAGACTTGCTGTCAACCAGTCCGTCAACAAAAATAAAGGATACTTTGAGATCCTCGCGGTTCCTTATAAGGACTTCCCTGAATATAACATCCGTATTTATACCTAATATGGTTTTAAGGTTTTGCGTAGTAACCTCCAGATCCTTATAGCCGTTATTCTCCTCAGGCTTTTGATCATTCTCTGGTTTATTCTTTTTATCATTTGAAGGCATGGTGCCACTTCCCTTGGTTTAAAAATACATTTAATGTGACAAAGCTGTTATTATTCTGCACATATACTTCAAATTTATAAATGAACACCTATCAAAATATAGTTGCATTACTATGTACAGGCATCTTTAGCGAAAAAAAGATAGGTTTTACCTATCTTTAATCAGCAAATTACTTTTTCCCCCGGCATAAAACAACACAAGCCGGTGCAAAGCCCTTGTGCAGGCAATATACAGAAGCTCCCTGTCAAGCTCGCCGTAGTAGTTCTCCCTGGATACATCATATACAATTACAGCATCAAATTCCAAGCCTTTTGCCATATATACCGGAATTATCATCACTCCGTCCTTAATATCCGCATCAGGGGAATCTATCAGGTTGATGCCGGCATAAGCCTTGAACCTGCCATAAAGCTTCCTCGATTCTTCAACGGTTTTACAAATAACCGCTATTGTATTGTATCCTTCTCCGGTGAATCCCCTTATACTCTCTAAAATAGCAGCATCCATGCTTCCCATGCTTTTCTCACATATAACCAAAGGTTCTGCTTCATGCCTTTCAAAGCTGACACCACTCTGTTGAAGGCCATACAACCTTTGTGCAAAAGCAGTGATTTCATAAGAAGATCTATAGCTTTTTTCCAGGAACATATGAATCGATTTTCTCTTGTTCAGAATCTTATCAACAGTATCGTAAAAGGACAATTCAACATCCTTATCTATTGATTGACGGATATCCCCCAGTACGGTAAAACGGCTCTCCCTGAACAGAAGCCTGAATACTTCATACTGCATGGGTGAGTAGTCCTGTGCCTCGTCAACAACAACCTGCCGTATCGCCGGAAACAAATCACTTCCTTCAAGCTTCAGCTTGAGAAACATCAGGGGAGCACAATCCTCATACGGGATACTGCCGATCTGAAGGTTATTCCTTGTGGTTTCTATGAGTTTACTTATACCCGAGGGAAGTGTAATGTCCTGGGCTAATTTCTCCAAAAGGTCTTCCTCAGTAAATAATGTGCTGTAAACCTTCATATAATCTATTTCTGTAAATTTTCTAAGCCTTTTCATGAGCATTCCGGATTCTTTAATGGATAAAAGTCGGCTGAAAGGTTTTATATCAAAATCATGGCCCTCCATCTTCTGGACGCGTTTTTCAATCTTCTCCAGCCTTTTCTTCTGCATGGGATGGATTTTATCCAATACAATGTCTTCAAGCCTTTTTAGCCTTTTTGCCAAGGGCCATTCCAATTTTTCACCAATAAATTTATTCTTTAGTATTTGTTTGGTTTCTATTATCTTGCCATCATAATATACATCCCCAAAATTGATTAGTTTATGTCCATAGTACAGCACCAGCCTATCCAGGATCTGTCCGAACTCTCTTGAACCCTTGAATTCGGTCCATGACTTTTTCCGGTTTAGGGTGTCCGGGCTCTTACAATTGATTAAAGCTTCCAGATATTCGTTTCTTTTTTCAAACTGTATTTTGTCTCCCAGCAGCCTTTCACTGAGATTGTCAAAGGTTGACTCTTCTACATTTTCTTCCCCAAGCTCCGGAATTACAGCAGAAATGTATTTCCCGAAGATTTCATTCGGGGAAATAATGAGAATATTGTTTGAGCCCAATTTTGTATTCATACTATGATATAGCAGAAAAGCTATTCGGTGCAGTGCGACAGAGGTTTTCCCGCTGCCTGCTGCACCTTGTACAATTAGGAGTTCATTCCCGGTATCCCTTATAATGGCATTCTGTTCTCTTTGGATAGTCTCCACGATATTCCTCATCCTGACTGATGAAGTACGGCTTAATGCCTGCCGAAGGATTTCATCATCAATTGTCAGATTGCTATCGAAAAAATAAATAAGCTCCCCATCCTGAATCTTATATTGCCTTTTTAAAAGCACTTCCCCGGCCGCTGTGCCTTTTGGTGTCTGATAAGCGGCACGGCCCAGTTCATATTCATAATATATGCTTGAGACAGGGGCCCTCCAATCATATACAACTATATCCCGGGACCCCGAGTCAATTACGTTGTGAATACCTATATAGAACTTTTCCTGCCCTTCGAAACCGTCTTCGGCAAAATCAAACCTTCCAAAATAAGGGGAGGATAAAACTCTTTTATATTTTTCAATTTGTTTGAGAGTACTACCGTAACTGGCTGTCTGACTGCTTAAGGTGGCAAGATATTGATTTATTTCCGTCATTTTTTCAAAATCGGTTGAGAAGTGGACTGTATTATCCCACATCTCCTTTCTCATTTTCAAAAGGTCGCCTTTTCTCTCGGATAGCAGTGTAAGCTCCTGTTCAAGCTCCCGTCTGACTATTTCAAGCGTTCTGGCCAAATACTCCTTTTCTTCGTGTAAGTTTTCCTGATAAACGTCCAAATAATCACTCCTTAAGCAAGCATAATAGGTTTTATTAGCGAAACAGATTTGTAATTCCGAACAGGTGGTAGGAGTTTGCAGCACTTAGGCACTGCTTTACTTCCTTAATATTTTCTACCTGCTCCAATATGCTCAAGATCATATTAATAAGATTTTCATATATAATTCTCAGAAACATATCTTTTCTGTTTTCATCCGGCAACCCGCCAAACTGTACAGTATAGTCCTCCCTGACTGTTTTCAGAAGAAATTCAATCAGATCTTCCTTCGCACCTTCGTACCTGGTTCCACCGCTTTTCTTAAAGACAGCTATAATACGCTCGCGGTTTTTCACCATAAACTCAATTACCTCATCGTTTATGAGCCACAATTCCTTCGATTGTTCCATAAGTCCAGGCTTATTTCCCCTGGCAGCGGAAATTTTCTCCAGAAGCAGTTTTTTCATATCTTCCTTAAAACTATACGGGATATTTGCATAGAATATGTCATCCTTGCTTTTATAGTACCTGTATATATTCCCAATTGATATGCCAGCTTCTGCGCCTATATCTGAAATCTTAGTACCGTGATACCCTTTTTCTGCAAATACCCTTAGAGCTGCAGAGTTTATCTTCTCCCTTATTTCGTCTTTTTTATATTGAGCCACGCTTTCTCACCCCAATAG